>JBPCWF010000330.1:0-6291 GCA_051009775.1 Hyphomicrobiales bacterium
GGCCCAGCCGAACGGCAGAACGCGCCCGTTGAGATCGGCGATCGCGTCATTGACGTTGGGCAGAGTGATCGCCATCGCGGCCGGCTCGCCCTTGTAGCTGGCGATGGCGGCATATTCGCCGGTCACCAGAAGCTTGAGATTGTCGCCCAGCGCCTTGACCTCCGCGTGGGTCATCGGGACGAAGCCCCAATTGTCGGCCCAGGCGTCGTTGAATATGTCGATGACGATGGCGAGGTCCTCGTCCAGCTTCGACATCCGTAACGGCCGCAGTTCGAGGTCGCCCGCCTTGCGGGCGCGCTCGACCATTGAAGCCAGGGCGCGCGGCAGCTCCAACTCGCGGCCATAGTCATAGGCATAGAGATCCTTGACCTTGGCAAAGCCCAGCTCTTCCAGGCGCTGGCCGTAATAGGGCGGCGCGTGATTCATCATCAGGCAGGGCGGGGTGTCGAAGCCGTCGACCAGCAGGCCGCATTCGTCGTTGATGGAGAAGCTGAACGGTCCGATGACGCGGGTCAGCCCGTGTTCGGCAAGCCAGCCGCAGGCCGTATCGGTCAGCGCCTTGAACACTCCCACGTCGTCCGGCGCCTCGAGAAACCCGAAATGGCCGGTCGCGTCGCGATACCGCTCGAGATAAAGGTCGCAGATCTGCGCCGAGATGCGGCCGACCGGCCGGTCGCCGGCGACAGCGAGCCACTGGCGCGCGCGGGCATGTTCGAAATAGGGGTTCTTGGCGGTGTCGAAATGCTGCTGCCGCTCCACGATCAAAGGCGCGATCCAGTTCGCGTCGTCCCGGTAGAGATCGAACGGCACGCGAATGAACGCCTTGCGGTCGGCCTTGCTTTCGACCGGCCTTATCTCGATGCGGGAGGGGGGCGCGGTCATGCCGGGACGCCTGTTATGCGTCTGGATCAGACGGCTTCGGAAATGGAATGCGGCTTTTCTATCATGGTCACCTTGCCATGGTCGACCTTGTACAGATTGGTGGCGATGTCGGTCCAGGCCGGGCGATGGGTGATGGCGATGATGGTGTAGTCGTTCGACAGCGTCTGGATGTTTCGGCAGATCTCAAGTTCGGAGTCCGGGTCGAGCGCGCTCGTCACCTCGTCGAGGATCAGGAGCTTCGGCCGGGTAATCAGCGCTCGGGCAAGCGCGATGCGCTGGCGCTGTCCGCCCGACAGTCTCAGCCCGCGTTCGCCGACGGTGCTTTCCAGACCTTCCGGCAGCGAGGAGATGAACTCCCACGCGCCGGCCTGAACCAGCGCGTCGCGGACGTCCTGTTCGGTCAGGCTTTCGTCTCCAAGCGCCACATTGAGCATGATCGTGTCGTGAAACAGCGCTAGCTCCTGCGGCACATAACCGATCATCCGGCGCCATTGCCTCAGATCGACGTCCTGGATCGGCGTGCCGTCGATCAGGATGCGGCCCTGCTTCGGCATGTAAAGCCCGGTCAGGAGATCGATCAGTGTCGTCTTGCCGGCGCCTGACGGCCCCTGCAGGACCGTGATCCCGCCGACCGGAATGTCGAACGAAACGTCGCGGATGATGGTCGTTTCGTCGTGGGCGAAGACGACGTTTTCGAACCTGCATCCGGTTTCGAGCCGCGGCGTTGCGGTGCCGGGATTGATCTCGCGGGCGTCGCGCGCCTCCCTGACCAGTTCGTTGAGCCGCAGATAGGCGCTCTCCATCTCGACAGATTTCTGCAGATGGCTTTGCGCGCGCCCGATGATGCCGACCAGATTGTGGAACAGGATGCCCATGACCAGGAGCTCCGGGATCGGAATTTTCCAGGTCAGGGCAATGTAGACGCCGATCCCGACGGCGTTGCACAGAATCAGTTCGCGGCCGTGGATCATGGCCTTCTGGGCGATCACCTGACGGCGCAGGGCCTTCTTGAGGGTCGTGATTTTGCGGCTGAACAGCGCTGAAAAGGCGGCCTGCCGCTCCATGGTCTTGAGCGGTTTGATGTTGTTGAGGGCGTCGGAAACATAGGTCACCAGCTCCGAAGTCCGGTCGGTCTGTTTCCAACCGGCCCGTTGCGAGATTCTGGTGAATATGTTCAAGACGCCGACCATTCCCGTGCCGACGCCCAGGGCGACGGCCGCAAGGAAGGGCGAAATGCTCACGGCGACGATGACATATATGACGGCTTGAAAGCACACCGCCACGAACCGTGCGGCGACCATGTACGCCAGGCCCGACCGGGTGGCGTCATTGCTGATCGCGTTGGCGATGCGCCCGACCCGCTGGTCGGTGAAGTAGCTCCAGCGCACCCTGAGCAGGTTGTTGATGAGCTGCGCGCGCATGCCCGTCGCGACCTGGGCCACGGCATAGCCGACATAGCTCATGGCGACGAACGACAATATCGCCTTGAGGCTCAGTCCGCCGACGATCAGGATCAAGAGATTGGTGACGGACGGCTCGATGCCGATCTGGCTGAGGGTGTCTTTCACGACCAGATTGAACGGCGACGACTCCTCCTGCATGCCGCCGCCGAGTTCGGTGACGACCGGGAGCAGAGAACTCAGGCCGATGCCTTCGGCCACACCCGCGAGCAGAAGGCACAGCAGGACCAGGGTGGGCCTGGTGCCTTTTGCACCGAAAAATATCTGCAGAACGACCTTCATCGAGACGTCCTTACCGGCGTAGCACGGGCACCGCCCGGTTCGGCGCGCTGGCGTCCATCACTTACATAGCCAGCACCCTTAAGGTCGAATTGTATCTGAATCAAGATGTTACGAACCTAAGACGGCTCGCTCATATTCTCGAGATTCTGGCCGGCACGGCGCACCGCAGCCTCAAAACGGTCCTCGGCGGACAAGGCGTTTTTGGTCGTCTCCTGATAATAGGCGGTCAGTTTCATGGCTTTGAGGAACGATTTTGCGAACACGCGGCCCCAGAAACGCATCGGCCGGTCGACATGGAACAGCAGAACGACCCGTTCCTCATCGGTGTTGTTCAGCACTTCGTGCTCGGAGGTGTCGTCGAAGATGAACGTCTTGCCTTCGCGCCACACGCAAACCTGATCGTCGACCCGCAGGGTGCAGTTTTCCGCATCCGTGGGCACGATCAGTCCGAGATGGCAGGTCAGGAAGCCCTTGGACAGGCCGCGGTGCGGCGGAATGTGATAGCCCGGCGCAAGGATCGAGAACCATGCGGACTGCAGGTTCGGCACCTCCGACAGCAGTTTGGCGGTGTGCGGCGCCTGCTTGATGTTCTTGGTCGCGGGCTGGCCGAAGCCGTAGAGCACGAAGGTGCGCCAGTTGTCGCCCTTGGAGATCCGCTTCTGGTCCTTCGAGACCTCGTGAAACAGCGGCACCGCCTCGCGGTGTTTGAGGATCTCCTCGACCTCCGCGCGGATGGTTTCCCAGTCCTGCTCGAAGGTCTTGAGAATGGGAAAGTCTTCGTTGCGCAGAACCGGCGTGTCGGGGACCAGCGACTGGCGGCCGACAAAATTCGAAAAGCGCCGCATGACCCACTTTCCGGCCCGCTTGACGCGCCGGCGCCGATGCTTCTTGAACCGCTGATAGAGGGTGCGCTGGGTGCCGCTGTTCGTAACCGACGACATAGCAAGAATTTCCGTTCTGATCCGCGTCAAATCCGGCGCTGTCCGGCATCGGCCGGAGAGTGCCCGTTCAACGCGGCGGATTGCAAGCTCCATATGACACACTGGTGATAATTGAGACCGGGCCCCGGCTTCAACCGCTGATTAGCCTGCGCGACCTTATGTCCGCGCATAACCTGTCGATGCCCATCCGGCCCGCGCATCAAGACGGCGTAGACACAAGCCGCGTCTGTGTTATAGCGGGGTCATGCTGCCGCGCGCCTTGTTCCGTCTTGCCTTGCGGCTGGTGGTCCAGCCCTATTTCCGTCTGACCCGAGGCCAGACGCTCGGCGTGCGCGCGGCTGTCAGAGATCCATCGGGCGGTTTCCTGCTGGTGCGGCACACCTATGCTCCGGGATGGATGTTTCCGGGTGGCGGCGTGGACCGGTCGGAAACGCTCGAAGACGCCGTGGTGCGTGAAGTGTGGGAGGAGACCGGCGTGCGTGCACTCGATCGTCCGCGCCTGGTGTCGGTGTTCGCCAATTTCGACCGGTTCAAGGGCGATCACATCGCGCTTTACCTGATCGATACCTGGCGGCAGGAAGACAAGACGTCGCTGGAGATCGCCGAATGGGGGTTCTATGCGCCGGACAGCCTGCCGGCGGACACGACCGGCGGGACACGGCGGCGGATCGCGGAAATCACAAACGCCGGTTCGAGTGCCGTGGAATGGTAACCGGGCGGCGTCATGGGGCTGACAAAACGAGTGGGGGGCATCGTCCATGGACGTAATATGGTTGCTGATCGGGCTTGGACTGCTGCTGATCGGCGGTGAGGTGCTGGTGCGGGGCGCGGTCGCCATTGCCGAGCGGCTGGGCATACCGCCGCTGATCGTCGGTCTCACCATCGTCGCGCTGGGAACGTCTGCGCCGGAACTCACCGTCGCGATCCAGGCCGCACTGTCCGGTGCGCCCGGGATCGTCACCGGCAGCGTGGTCGGCAGCAACATCGCCAATATTCTGCTCGTGCTCGGCGCAACGGCCGCGATTCAGCCGGTCCGCGCCTCGCTCAAGGTGGTCAACCGCGACGGCATGCTGCTGGTGGTAGCGACGACATTCCTGGCGGGAATGGCGATCACGGGCGCGATCCCGCCCCTGCTCGGCGTGGTGATGATCCTATGCTTCGCGGCCTACACATTCTACTCCTACTGGAGCGAACGGGTCGTGGCGCGCCGCATGGCGCATGATACGGTGCCCGAACTGGCGGCGGAGGAGATCGGTACCTACAAAGGCGTGCCGGCCAAGCTCCGGGTCAGCATCCCCGTGTTCATCGCGGGCTGTGCGGCGGTCATCTTCGGCGCCCAGTTCCTGGTCGACGCCGCGATCAATATCGCCCGCGCGATCGGCGTGTCCGATGCGGTGATCGGCCTGACCATGGTCGCGATCGGCACGTCGCTGCCCGAGCTGACCATATCCGTGATCGCGGCGACGCGTGGGCACAGCGATGTCGCGCTCGGCAATGTCATCGGCAGCAATCTGTCGAACATCCTGGTCATCCTCGGCATCACATCCCTGTTCGGCACCATCCCAATCGGCGGCCAGATCGCCTGGTTCGACGTCTGGGTCATGCTGGTCGCGACGGTGGTGCTGATCCCGGTCATGGTCTCGGACCGTTCGATCAGCAGGTTGGAGGGCGCTGTGTTCCTGACCTGCTATGTGACCTACATCGTATCGCTCTTTCTGGGTATTCCAGAGGCGATCATGCGGAGTGCGGGTGTCGGTTGAACACCGCAACAGTGCGCTGGACGCGATTTGCCGGCCGTGCTAAGAGCGCAGCCGAATACGGAGTGACTGGACATGGCGGAATTCGTGCCATCGATTGGCCGACGACGACCCGGGCGACCGTGCCCGCCGGCGCCTTTCCGCCGTCGCTCCGCTGCATGCGCTGACTGAGCCAGCGTTCTCCCGACAAAAACTGATCTTCGGGTGCGGATGGAGCGCCTGTCCTGTCCGTTGTCGAGAGATCCAACGCCCATGTCCACCCAGTCCTATTCCATCGAACGCGAGAACGGCGTCACCGCCGAAGTGATCGAACAGCTGCTCGACGATGCGTTCGGCATCGAACGCCGGGTGCTGACCTCCTACCGGCTGCGCGAAGGGGTGGCGCCCCTGGCCGAACTTTCACTGTCGGCATGGGCCGGCGGCGACCTGGTCGGCTCGCTCAGGTTCTGGCCAGTGCTGATCGATAGGACCTGGGACGCGCTGCTCCTGGGGCCGCTGGCGGTTTCGCCGCGGATCAGGGGGCAGGGATGCGGCGTCGCACTGATGGAGACCGGCCTTGAGAACGCTCATGCCCTCGGCCATGCTCGCGTGATCCTGGTCGGCGACGAGCCCTATTATGCCCGCGCCGGCTTTCAACGGGTGCCCGAAGGCAAGCTGATGATGCCCGGCTATGTCGATCCGGACCGGCTGCTCTACAAGGAACTGGTCGCGGGATCGATGGACGATGTGCGCGGTCTTGTCGGCAAGGCGGAGTAGGGGGCAACCAGTTAGCGGCCCTCGCGGAACCAGGTGAAGCCGAGCAGGAACAGCATGGCGGCGAGGCCCATGAGCGTTGAGAACAAGGGCACGCTGCGCAGGGATTTCACCACATAGGAATCGTTCTGCTTGAGCCCGAGCCAGCTGGTGCCGGCCATGCGCCGGCCGGCCGTGGCCATTCTGACGCGGGGCAGATCGAGCGACGTGGCCTTG
>JBPCWF010000331.1:0-4435 GCA_051009775.1 Hyphomicrobiales bacterium
GCCCTTCTGGCGGTCGCGGTGCTGGCCCTCAACGACGACGACCTGACCGCCCGCCTCGATGCCTGGCGCAAGGCCCGCGCCGCCGCCGTTCCGATCGAACCGGAGGACGAACCGGACGCCTGATAACAGGGCCGAATCGCGGCGGAAACCTGGCCCTGCCCGGTGGACAAGCCGGTTTGGTTTTGTTAGAGAGCGATCAACGGCATCGCCGGTTGCGGCGTTGACGATCGAGATTTTGTACCTGCTTAACGGTTAAGACCTGCCGTGTTGAGCATCAACTGCCGTTTGAAGGAGCGGAAACGACTAGTGCACGTATTGGTCCGAGACAACAATGTCGATCAGGCGCTCAAGGCCCTGAAAAAGAAGATGCAGCGCGAAGGCATCTTCCGCGAAATGAAGCTTCGCAATCACTACGAAAAGCCATCCGAGAAACGCGCCCGCGAAAAGGCGGAAGCCGTTCGCCGCGCCCGCAAGCTGGCCCGCAAGCGCGCCCAGCGCGAAGGCCTGCTGCCCGGCAAGGGCCGCCGCTGACCTCTTTGGACATTTCGATAGCGTAATCGGACCGGACGCAGGGAGCGTTCGGTCATTATTGATTCGCAAAACGCTTTCAACGACGTCACCCGCGATTGTTTACGGCCCAGGCGCGTAGACCTTCTGTTCGTTCGCAATTCCCTTGAGCCCGAACGTCCCGACGTCCTCGAACGCTCCGCCATGGGTGTTGGCGAATGCATCCGACACCAGGATCGGGCGATCGACCCCGCGCGCCAGGGCCTCGATCCGGCTCGCCAGATTGACCGCGGGCCCGATCACGGTGAAGTCGAGACGTGTTTCCCCGCCGACATTGCCGTAAAGCACATCGCCGATATGCAGCGCGATGCCGTAGCCGATCCCGGGCTTGCCCTGCCCGGGCAGACGTTCCGACAGCGCGGTGAAGCCTTTGAGGTCGGAGAACCAGATGGCCGCACGGATGGTTTCCTGCGTGCTCCGCCTGATCGCATCGTCGAGCACGCGCCGGCCGGCGACCGGGCCGACATACGTGTCGAGCAGCGTGCCCGTGACACGCCGCATGTGGATCGCCTCCACAAGTGCAGCCACATAGGGCCGGATCGCCTCGAACAGCCCGATCTCCTGGTCGCCGAAGCCGCCGGGCCGGTCGGTCGCGTAACTCACCGCCTTGGTCGAGCCATCGCGGAACGGCAGCGGCATGACGACGAAATCCGTCAGTCCCTGCGCCCGCAGATCTTCGAGAATGCCGAACTCGCCCGACTTGGCAGGGCCCTCAAGCGGGCATCGTCCGCCTCGCAAGAATTCTACCGATGGTGTCCGCGCACCTCGCTATACTCGCGTGATGACAGTAAGCCCGGGAGGACACGACCATGGAACTCTACAGCGCCCGCATCTGCCCCTTTGCCCACCGCACCCGGCTTGTGCTCTTGGAAAAGGCCGTCGCGTTCGAGCACATCGAGATCGACCTGAGCGACAAGCCGCATCGCTTTCTTGAAGTTTCGCCCTACGGCAAGGTCCCCGCGATCGTCCATGACGGCACCGCGCTCTACGAGAGTGCGATCATCAACGAGTATCTCGACGAAGTTTTCCCGCAGCCCGCCCTGATGCCGGCCGACCCGCTGGCGCGCGCCCGGATCCGCATTTGGATCGACTATTGCGATAACCGTTTCCTGAACGACTACTACGCGCTCCTGCGCAACCAGGACGGCGCCAGCCACGGCGAACTCCTGAGCAGGACGCAAGCGCATCTGGACGTCATCGAGCGCGACGGCATGGCGACGCTCAGCGCCGACGGCCCCTACTGGATGGGCGACCGGCTCAGCCTGCTCGATGTCGCCTACTTCCCGTTTTTCGAGCGCCTGCCCGCCTGGAGCCACTATCGCGGACTTGAGCTTGGCGCCCGCCACCCCCGCCTCGCCCGGTGGCTCGATGCCATGTGGCAGCGCCCGTCGATCCAAAGCATCGCCAACGACGCGGAGTACTACATCAGCCACTACGAGGACTACGCCAAGCAGGTGCTTGCAGCTTAGGGTGTTTCCCGGCCGCCTTTTGTGAGCTAGGGTTGCCTCTGGTGGCGGCGCAAAAACAAGAACGGGAAAGAACAGATGGCGAAGCAACACGCGCTGGCCGTAGCGCTCCTGGGGACACTCGCTTGCCTTTGGGCTGCGGGCCCTGCGCTCACTGCACCCAAGGTCTCGGTCAAGACGGTGCACTACACCGTCCGCGGCACCACGCCTCAGGAAATCCTGGTCTACATGCTCAGGCACGGCCCGAGCGTCCAGAGCGGCCCGGAGCTCGCGACCGCCAGCTTCGACATCGAGCATGACGGCGAAGTCAGGCAGATCGGCAAGCGCTGCCACCTTCACGGCTATAGGGCGAAGCTCAAGATCGTCCTGCACCTGCCCAAGCTCGCCAAGGGCCAGAAACTGAGCCCCGCCACACGCAAGCGGTGGACCAAGCTTTCCGGCTACATCCGGCGGCACGAGAACAAGCACAAGGACATTTTCGTGCAGTGCGGGCGGAGGATCGAAAGCCGCATCAAGGCGCTCAGCGGCAAGCATTCCTGTTCGGTGCTGCGCGACAAGATGCAGGCGGCCCTCGTGGCGGAATATGACAGGTGCAACAAGCTCCAGGCGGATTTTGACGCGCGCGAGGCCAAGCGGATCCCCAACCTGCCTTTGATCAAACAGGCCGCCAAGGCGGCGCGCTCGCAGCCGGCGAAATCGAGCCGCAGGCGGGCATCGTCGACCAGCGGCGGGCAGAACAACGTGCGCGCCATTGAGCTGAGTACCCGGTGAGCATGGCGACCGTGTTTCCTGGACGCGGCAAAGCCGCCGCCGGACGCTGTCGCAAAAAAGTCTCGGCCCGGCGGAAATTCAGACTTGAATTTGGCCGGCGCGCCCCCAAATCAGGGAATGAAGAGACTTGATACCCCCCTTCACTCAGAGCGCAAAAGTTTATACCTGAACCCCGGCCTCCCCAGCCGGGGTTTACTTTTGAACAGGCCGCTTTTGCCTCATCCGGCGCGGCTCAGTCTGCGCTCACCGCTGTGGGATCTTCGATAAAAGCCTCGATGCGGGCGCGCACCTCCGGCTGGTCCAGCTCGCTGTGGCCCGCATTCGGCACGATCATGAGCGATTTCGGCTCCGCCGCCGCCTCGTGAAGCGTGCGGCCGAAGGCGACCGGAATGAGCTCGTCGGCCGCGCCATGCACGATCAGCACCGGCGCGCCGACATTGGCGATGTGGTCGACCGACTCGAACCGGTCGTGCATCAGCCAGCGCGCGGGCAGATAGGGATAGGCCTTGACCGCCACATCGACGGCGGACGTGAACGGCGCTTCCAGAACCAGGCCCCTGAACCTGTGGCGGGTCGCGACCTGCACCGCGACCCCGGCGCCGAGCGACTCGCCATGGAGCACGGTGTCGCCCGGCGCAATGCCGCGCTTGGCCAGCTGCTCCGCGGCGGCGAGCCCGTCTGCCACCAGCCCCTGCTCGGTCGGAGATCCGGTGCTGCCGCCATAACCGCGATAGTTGAGGATGATCTAGCCGTAACCCTTTGAGACATAGTGACCGATGCGCTCCGCCCGCCACGCTGCGGAGCCGGCATTGCCGGTGAAGAACAGGATCGTCGCGCGGCCCTCGGCCGGTGGCCTGAACCAGGCGACCAGCTCGGTGCCGTCGGCGCTCGGAAAGGAGATCTCCTCGACCGCCGCGAGCCCGACCGATGCCGGCGGGACGCGCTCGCGGTCGGGAAAATACATCATGCCCCGTTGCCGGAAATAGGCCGCCGCCACGATCGCCGCATAGATCACCACGACTGCGATGACGATGTTGATCATCCGGCGCATGTCTCCCGCGTTCGCGGCCCCGCTAACCTGTGTTCATTTCGTAGAGATGCACGTCACGCTGGGGAAATGGTATGGAAATGCCGGCCTTGTCAAAGGAAACTTTCGCCCGGTGCGTGAGCTCCCAGTTGAGCGCCCAGTAGTCGTCCGTGCGGGTCCAGACCCTGAGCGCCACGGTGACCGCACTGTCGTCGAGCGACTTGACCATGGTCATCGGGTCCGGATCCTTGAGCACCCGTTCGTCGGCATTGGCCAGATCCATCAGGATCTTCATCGCCTGCTCGATATCGTCGTCATAGCCGATGCCCATCACCAGCTCGACCCGGCGCGTGTTGTTGCGCGAATAATTGGTGATCACGCTGTTCCAGATCTTGTTGTTGGGCGCACTGAGAAAGACCCCGTCGGCGGTGCGCAATGTGCACACGAACAGACCGATCTCCTCGATCGTGCCACCGACGCCGTCGGCGTCGATATAGTCGCCGACCTTGAACGGCCTCAAGACCAGCATCATGATGCCCGCGGCGATATTGGCGAGCGTTCCCTGCAGCGCCAGGCCGATCGCCAGGCCCGCGGCACCTAGCGC
>JBPCWF010000332.1:0-4182 GCA_051009775.1 Hyphomicrobiales bacterium
GGTCAAGTCCGTCAAGCAAGAGCCGGTGTCGACCTTCTCGATCGATGTCGATACCGCGTCCTACGCCTTCGTCCGGCGCACGCTCGAAAACGGCGCCCTGCCCCGCCGCGATGCGGTCCGGGTCGAAGAGATGATCAACTACTTCTCCTACGACTATCCGCGGCCTCAGAATGCCGAGACGCCGTTCCGGCCGAGCATCGCGCTCTATCCGAGCCCGTGGAACAAGGACACGCTGCTCATGCATGTCGGCATCAAGGGCCATGACATCGTGACCGACGAGAAGCCGCGCTCGAACCTGGTGTTCCTTATCGATGTGTCGGGTTCGATGCAGAGCAAGGACAAGTTGCCCCTGCTAAAGAGCGCCTTCCGGCTCCTGGTCAACCGGCTCGATCCGAAAGACACCGTTGCCATCGTCACCTATGCGGGGCGCGCGGGCACCGTGCTCGAACCGACCAAGGTGTCGGACAAGCACAAGATCCTGTCTGCCCTCGACCGGCTGCGTTCAGGCGGCTCGACCGCCGGTGCCGCCGGCATCCGTCAGGCCTATGCGCTCGCCCAGTCCGGTTTCGACAGGCAAGGCATCAACCGGGTGATCCTGGCGACCGACGGCGACTTCAATGTCGGCATCTCCGATGTCGACGAGCTCAAGCGCTATATCGAGAAGAAGCGCAAGAGCGGCGTGTTCCTGTCGGTCCTCGGCTTCGGCCAGGGCAATTACAACGACCACCTGATGCAGGTGCTGGCGCAGAACGGCAACGGCAACGCGGCCTATATCGACAATCTGCGCGAGGCGCAGAAGGTGCTGGTCGAGGAAGCGGGTTCCACGCTCTTCCCGATCGCCAAGGACGTGAAGATCCAGATCGAGTTCAATCCGGCGCTGGTCAGGGAATACCGCCTGGTCGGCTATGAAACCCGGGCGCTCAAACGCGAGGACTTCAACAATGACCGGGTCGACGCGGGCGATATCGGTTCGGGCCACACGGTGACGGCGATCTACGAGCTGACCCCGGTCGGCAGCCCGGCGCAACTGGCCGACGAGCTGCGCTACCAGAAGGCCGAGACCGAGACCCAGTCTGAGGTCCGGGCGGACGACGCGCCGGCAACGGAATACGCTTTCCTCAAGCTGCGCTACAAGCGGCCGAAGGAGAACAAGAGCAACCTGCTCACCGTGCCGGTGACCAAGGAACTCGTGCGCGCGAGCGTCAAGGACCTCTCCGACGACATGCGCTTCGCCGCCGCCGTCGCCGCGTTCGCACAGAAGCTCCGGGATGTGCCGCAGGTCGAGGACTTCAGCTATGACGCGATCCTCGAGCTCGCGTTGAGCGCCCGCGGCAAGGACAGGTTCGGTTACCGTGGCGAATTCCTGACGCTGGTGCGGCTCGCCAAGTCTCTCGCCGCCAGCCAGAACCCGCAATAACCCCTGCCCCCGCCGAGCGGCAACCGCCGCTCGGGCCTCTGTGACGAGCCGTTATCCCCTCACGGCTCGTCACAGTCCTTTTTTGCTTCCGGCGCGCGCAGTACTGTCCCGTTCGGTTTGCAAGGCCCGGTTTTCAGCGGATTCAGCGAAAGCCTGGGGAAAACGGCGGGTTTGCGGCGTTCGACGCCAACGCAAAGTTTTACTTTGCGCTCCACACAACCGGGAGAATCGGTATATTGGGTCGATTCGACGTTTGATCGGGCGGCTATGCAGCGGACTGTCAACCAGGGGTTCCGGGAACTGTTGGAACGGATTGTTCCGACTTACGCCGAGTCCGCCGCCGCAGAGAAAAACGCAAGCGTCATCGAGCGCCGTCTGAAGACGGAGTTCGACATGTCCTACATGGCGACCTTCGGGTCCACCGGTCACGGCACACACATCAAGGGTCACAGTGCGGTCGACTGCTTTGCCGTGATCCCCAAGGCGCACCTGTTCGCCGATTCCGGCAAGTCTCTGATCAAGATCCGGTTCAGCGTTTCCAAGGATTTCCCCGCAGCGGGCGTCACCGGCGGCCGTCCGGTGGTTGCCGTTCCGTTCGGCGAGGGGCCGGCGGAGCGCCACCACATCGTCCCGGCCTTCCCGAAGGGTAAGAAGGGCGAATACGACGTATACGGTATTCCGGCGCCGCGCGACCGCTGGGTCTCGGCCTGCCCGGGTGCGCACAGCACGTGGCTGAACGGGCTCGACGCCGAACTCGACAGAAAGCTCAAGCCCCTGGTTCGCCTGGTCAAGGCATGGAACATCTATAATGGCGAACCGCTGTGGCCGTTCTATATCGAGCTGTGCATGGCGGAGTATCTGCAGCAGGAGAGCTCGGTCGTCTACTCGGTCGACCTGAAAAACTTCTTCAGATATGTCGCGCTCAAGCGTCTGGCGCCGTTCGAGGGCTCCGAGGGCTGCGACGAACCGGTCTACGGCACCAGCAGGGCGGACAAGGACGAGGCCATCGCCAAACTGGTTTCCGCCGCGGAGATGACCGACACGGCGCGCGAGTGCGAGATCAAGGGCGATATCGAAAACGCGTATTTCTGGTGGCGAAAAGTGTTCAAGTATAAATTTTCAACATATTGAGGATTGATACTGGGGGCGTATGTTAGTTGTTCGATCATTCCTGCTCGTCTCCAATCACTATGTCCCCGTCGAACAGCTGGATGCCGGCACATTCGAGGCATGGCTGACGTCGGAGCCTAGTCCCGTCGATCTCGGCGGCGCGATTGAGATTGTGGTGGACGGCGAGATGCGCCTGGACAGGGACGCCGGCTATGCCTTCGTCCTGACGTTCTGGTCCGACGCTCTGCGCGCCCTGACCGATCTTCTGGACAGGAAAGAGCACACCGAGGCAGTGCTGGCGTTCTCCAGCCTGAAATTCCGGATCTGGGACGACGGTTCGGTCACCGGCAATTACGAGTCGGCCGGCCCTATATCCAAGCGCATCTTTCTCTTTGCCAGCCCGCTTCCCGAGGTTGTCGGGGCATTCGTCAATGCAGCCAGCGTGTTTTACTCGAGCATCAACGAAGCATCGAAGACCGCGGATGTGCGGTTCGATGACGGCATCAGCGCACTGCATCGTCTGCAGGACAAATGGCATGCCGCGAAATCCGGCTGACCGGCCGTCACGGTACCGGCCCTGTCGGCGGTTTCGCCTGCGATCTCACACAATCGTGACTGCACGGTCCATCCGCTCTTGTGTCCCCGCCCCGTCAAACCGTACAAACTATGCGGGGCAGTCGGATCCTGCAGCAACATCAGGTCCCCATCATGCGGGAGCGGGCAAGCGACGAACCGGTGCGGCGTCTTGAGGAACTGGGAGAGCGGGGCGCTTTTCTGGAAGCGGCCGATTTTGCCAAGCGGCTGCTCCGGCAATATGCGATCGACAGCCTGGAGCTCGGCGACGCGCTCGCGAACTACGACTTCACCGCCCTCACCTACCACCATGTCTGGGCCGTTGCCCGCAGCGGCGCGACGGCGCGCGCGCTGCAGCTCTTCGCAGAGTACCGTCTCGGCGAGCGCCGCGACCGCAAGACCGAGGGGCTTTACGCGCGCATCCTGAAAGACCGCGCGCTCAAGACCGTTTCGTCGCGCAAAGCCGAAGCGCTGACACGGGCCGCCGAAGCTTACGGTTCGGTTCACGAACATCACGGCGGGCACTGGCCGGCGGTCAATGCGGCGACGCTTCATCTCCTTGGCGGCTCCGCGGACAAGGCGTGCGCATGGGCCGAGACCGCGATCGGGGAATGTGTCTCCGAGACACCGGCCTCCGAGCTCGACGCCTATTTCCGCTCCGTCTCCATGGCCGAAGCGTCACTGGTTATCGGCGATGCGGAGACGGCCACACGGGAATTGTGGCGCGCCGGCACCTACGGGTCGGTCGGGTACGCCACCCGTGCGACCACGCGCAAGCAACTCCGCCTGGTGTGCCATGAGAACCGGCTCGATCCGGACATACTGACGCTGATCGACGTTCCGATGGTGATCTATTATGCCGGTCACATCATCTCGCCGCCGGACACCGGGGGACGCTTCCCGGCGGACCAGGAGCCCTATGTCGCCGAACGGATCGCCGGCTACCTCGACAAGCGCGATATCGGCTTTGCCTTCGGCTCGCTCGCGGCCGGCGCGGACATCCTGTTCGCGGAAGCCTGCCTGGAGCGCGACATCGACCTGCATGTGGTGCTGCCGTTCGACGATGACGAGTTCATCGAGAC
>JBPCWF010000333.1:0-2616 GCA_051009775.1 Hyphomicrobiales bacterium
GGGCAAGCTTTGCAACAACGCCGGTGAGCTGATTTGGCCCACCGAAGGCCGGTTTTTCGCGCCCGCTGGACGTCGTTAAGCTCCACTTGTGGTCACCCGGACCACGGCGTGGACCTTGCCTCGCCAGCAGACGCGAAAAGCCGGTCAAATGATCCCATATGAAGGAACGATGCTCTAAGGTGAATTGCAAAGGACGATGCGGACCGTCACGTCCTCGGTGCCGGGCACCACGTGTGTGCGGGAGCACAGGCGATATTTGCCAGCCCGGGCGATCCGCCGGGCGGATGGCTTTTTCCTGGCACCCGGCGCCGCTGCGGGCTTGGTCTCCGCGAGGGACGACCGTATGGCGGTCTTGACGCCCGCCGGCCTTGGTTTTGGTTTCGGCAGGGCAGGTGGCGTCACAAGCGCAACGGATTCTGTCCGATTCAGATGTGGCTTCTGCTTCGGCAAAGCTGGAGGCGTTATCAACACCAGTTTAGCCTTCGTCGGCACGGTTCTTTTGACGGCCGGGAAGTCGGTACGATTGTCTCGCCGGGCGAGCGTGGGCCGGTACTTGCCCGCCGGGCTGTCGGACAGCCATGCCGCCAGCTTCGTCTGCGGTGATTCGGCCGTTTGTGCCTGTGCCGGCTTGTCCGCCGGGCGGACGAGGAACGCCCCTTTCATGCCGAACTCGTAGTGGCCGGGCACGTTGCAGCCGAACTCCAGGTCCCTGGTCTCGGTGAAGGTCCAGATCAGCTCCTTGGTTTCGCCGGGCATGATCAGGACCGCGTTCGCGGCATCGAGGCCTGCTTTGCCGCCTTCGGCTCCTTCCAGCTGTCCCGCATCGCTCAACTCGGCGATCAGCGCCCTGCGTCCTTTCTGCATGAGCAGCGTGCCGATGGTGAAATCGTGCGGAATGTAGCTCGAATTGCGCAGGACGAAGCGGACGGTCTCGCCCGCCTTGACGCTCACCGACGCGGTGTTGAAGGCGAGCTGCTCCATGTCGATGACGACGGTCCTGGGGCGGTCCGGGTCCGGCACCGGTTCCGCATCTGCGCCGGTCGCCGCGAGTCCCATGAGAACTCCGGCAATGAGGCCGGCCAGGACCGGTATCAACGTGAAACGCGCACCCTTGGAAAGGGCAACAGATATGTGCATGCCGTGAACCCGATTACTCGCTGATCGAAAGAGACGCGGACACCGAACGCCGACGGCCTTATGGCTCAATTGCGGCAGGAAAGTGGTGACGTAATCCATATGCACAGAAACCTTTTTCGAATTTCCGGGGCGTTCCGGCCAAAGCGCGCCCCGGCGATCACCTGCCTGCGGCCCATCTCGTCGTGGTCGTCCATGGTGATCATGCGGATGTCCTGCGAACGGACCCAGTCGAGATCGTACGGAATTCGCAGCATGTTGCGCAGGCCGATCTACACGGTGCGCCTGTCGGACCGTCCGTTTACACTGCAGGTGTTTGGCGTTCCAGCAGCAGGAAGAGGACAGGCATGCCGCTCTATGAATTGCGCACGTACACTCTCTATGTCGGCAAGCTCGCCGAGGCGGTGCAGTACTATCAGGACCTCGGCTGGCCGGCTTTGGAAAAAGGCGGGTATGACGAGAAGCTCATAGGCTACTTCACGTCGGACACGGGTGCGCTAAACAGCCTCGTCCACCTCTGGAAGTTCGACGACGACGCCGACCGCCGCGCCCATTGGGGCCGGCTGTTCCAGGACGATGACTTCATGGCCTTCGCCGCCAAGCTTCGCCCACTCGTCATCAGGCAGGAAAACCAACTTCTGCTGCAGGCGCCCTGGGGCCCGCATCCCTAAGCAATCTATGGCCGACCTATACGGGTGAAACTCGGATTTTGCGGGTAACTCGTGATTGCCGGGCGCAATGTGACCGGCTTTGACGCCCAAGCCCGCTAATGCATCTCCGCGCGGACCTGCTGGCGCAGCATGTCGATCGGCTGGAGCGCGCCCTTGACCTTGAAGTGCCAGAAGGTCCAGCCGTTGCAGGCCTCGAGCCCCTGGACATGGGCGCCGATCTTGTGGATCGAGCCGGTCGCGTCCTTGCACACCAGCGTGCCGTCGGCGCGCACCTTGGCGGAGTGCCGCTGGGCCGGATCGTAGAGCACGGTGCCGGGCTGCAAGAGGCCGCGCTCGACGATGGTGCCGAACGGCACCCGGGGCTCGGCCTTCTTGCCCTTGGACACTTCCAGAACCTTGGGATCGGCCGCCTCGACCATCTTGATCCGCTGGGTCGCGACCTTGATGTAGTCTTCCTCGCGCTCGATGCCGATCCAGGTGCGGCCGAGCTTCTTGGCGACCGCGCCGGTGGT
This sequence comes from Hyphomicrobiales bacterium, assembly GCA_051009775.1. GTDB lineage: Bacteria > Pseudomonadota > Alphaproteobacteria > Rhizobiales > JAJFHB01 > JBPCWF01. The sequence goes on from JBPCWF010000333.1 coordinate 2,318, forward strand.
GCCGGTGCCGAAGAACGGGTCGAGCACCACGTCGCCCGGATTGGACGAGGCCAGGATCACCCGGTGCAGCAGCGACTCGGGCTTCTGCGTCGGATGCGCCTTTTCGCCGGCCTTGTTCTTGATCCGCTCGCCGCCATTGCAGATCGGCAAAAGCCAGTCGGAGCGCATCTGCAGGTCGTCATTGAGCGCCTTCATGGCGTCGTAGTTGAAGGTGTAGGTCTTCTGGTTGGCGCCGCGCGCCGCCCACAGCATGGTCTCATGGGCGTTGGTGAACCGGCGGCCGCGGAAATTGGGCATCG
>JBPCWF010000334.1:0-8415 GCA_051009775.1 Hyphomicrobiales bacterium
CCGCTGCGCAGGAAGAAGCCTTTCAGCCGGGGCGCGAAGAAACCGAACAGTTCGGCGAAGGCCGCATCGTCGCGGCTTGCGCCTATCGCCCGCAGCAATGTGCTCAGCCGCTCAGGCGTCTGCGCGGGCGTACCGATAGGCTGGGCAATAACGGCCGCTGGAGGTTCCGCCGCGATCGTCGATGAGCTGCCTGACGTCATGCGGTGTTATAGGCGCGTGGCACCTGTTTGGATCACTTTGCGGTCCTAATTCTTTTTTCGCGCCCGCCCGGTGATCCGGCGAGCGTCAATTTTCGTACGAGGGGCAATAAGTTAAACAGATGCTGCTGGGGTTGTTTTATGCAAATCGCCGTTATCGGATCCGGGGTGTCCGGGCTTTCCGCCGCCTGGTTGCTGTCCGAAAAACACCGTGTGGTGTTGTACGAGAAGGACGACCGGCTCGGCGGGCACGCGAACACACAACTGGTCGATGTCGGCGGCGCAGAGCTGGCGGTCGATACCGGCTTTCTGGTCTACAACGAGCTCAACTACCCGAACCTTTCGGCGCTGTTCCGCCATCTCGGCATCGAAACCAGGTCTTCGGACATGTCGTTCGCGGCTTCGCTCGACGGCGGTGCGTTCGAATATAGCGGCTCTTCGCTCGGCGGCATGGTCGCGCAGAAATCCAACCTTCTGCGCCGCCGCTTCTGGTCGATGTTCGTGGACATCCTGAGATTCTACCGTGACGCGCCGCGCGCGGTGGCCGACCCGGAGAGCGCCGAACTCAGTCTCGGAGATTTTCTGGAGCGGGAGAACTACTCCGACGCGTTCCGCGACGATCACCTGCTTCCCATGGGCGCGGCGATCTGGTCGATGTCGCGGCGCGGCATGCTCGATTTCCCGCTCGCGGTGTTCGTCAGGTTCTGTGCAAATCACGGGCTGCTCAAACTGTCGGGGCGGCCTTTGTGGCGCACCGTGACCGGCGGGTCGATGCAGTATGTCGGCCGCCTGGCCGAGGGCATTTCGGGCGGCGTGCGGCTCAATACGGGCGTGGCGCGGATCAACCGCACGGCCACGGGCGTGCACATCACCGATCGCCAGGGCAATGCGGAGGACTTCGACGCGGTCGTGGTCGCGACCCATGCGGATCAGGCGCTGAACCTTCTGGGTGACGCGAGCTATTACGAGCGTAAGGTGCTCGGCGATATCGGCTACCAGCGCAATGTCGCCATCCTGCATACCGATGCCTCGCTGATGCCGAAACGGCGTAAGTGCTGGTCAAGCTGGAACTACATCCAGAGCGGCGACGAGGAGCAGACGGTCTGCGTCACCTATTGGCTCAACCGCCTGCAAAGCCTCGACACCGACACGGATCTGTTCGTCACGCTGAACCCGACCGAGCCGCCGCGCGAGGGTACGATCATCCGCAGCTTCCTCTACGACCATCCGGTCTATGACCAGGCGGCCGTGGCCGCGCAGGGCGAACTCTGGCGCCTCCAGGGCCACAACCGGACCTGGTTCTGCGGCGCTCATTTCGGCTACGGTTTCCATGAGGACGGGTTGCAGGCAGGACTGGCGGTCGCCGAGGCGCTGGGCGGCGTGCGGCGGCCATGGCGCTGCGAAAACGAATCCGACCGCATCTATGCCGGCCCTCCGGACCAGCCGCAGGTGCCGCTGGAGGCGGCCGAATGACCGGGCTGCGGTCGGGACTTTACGCGGGCCGGGTGGTCCACCGCCGGCTTGCGCCGAAAGGCCACCTGTTCGTCTACCGGGTCTTTTCGCTGCTCCTGGATCTCGATGAACTGGAGGTCGCCGGCAAGCGGACCCGGCTGTTCTCGATCAACCGCTTCAACCTGTTCAGCTTCTTCGAGCGCGACCATGGCGACGGCTCGGACGTGCCGCTCAAGCGCCAGGTCGAGACCTTGCTGGCCGATGCCGGCATCCCGCTCGATGGCGGTTCGATCTCGCTTCTGTGCTATCCGCGGATCCTGGGCTACGTGTTCAACCCGCTCACCGTCTACTTCTGTCACGGCTCGGACGGCTCGCTGAAAGCGCTGGTCTACGAGGTGACCAACACCTTCCGGGAACGCCATTCCTACCTTTTCCGGATCGATGAAGGTGCGCAGGCGCCGTTCCGCCACAGCTGCGCCAAGGCGCTCTATGTCTCTCCGTTCATCGCGATGGAGGCGCAGTATCACTTCGCCATCGTGCCGCCGGAAGAGCGCCTCGCGGTGGTCATTCGCGAAACCGACCCGGACGGACCGGTGCTCAACGCGTCTTTCACCGCGAAGCGGGCGCGCCTGAGTGATGCGATATTGGCCGGCTATGGGGTTTCATATCTGTTCATGACGGTTAAAGTTATGGCTGGGATCCATTGGGAGGCGTTCCGGCTGTGGCGCAAAGGCGTTGGCATACACGCCCACACCCCGCCACCGGCACGGGCCGCGACCATTGTTGATCACCCGGAGTGACAACCGGAGCATCAGCCATGACGCCAGAAAAATCGGACGTGTGGGGCGCCAGGAGCAACGCAGATCTATCTGCGGATAGCGGAGATCTAGGCAAGACGGGACTGTTCGGGCGCGTCGTTCTGAATGCCCTGACAAAGCTTGAATACGGCTGTTTGAACGTCAAGCTGCCCGATGGCAGCCGCCGGACGTTCGGCCGCGCCGACGGTGCCGGTCCGAATGCCACGATTGCCTTTGAACGGCTGCGCGCGTTTCGCCGGTTCGCGATTGGCGGCGAGCTCGGCCTGGCGGCGGCTTACATCGACGGCGACTGGTCCTCGCCGGACCTGACCGCCGTATTCGATCTCGCCATCGCAAATGAGAACAGCCCGATGATCTGGTCGGCGGGCACCGCGTTCAACCGTGCGGTCAACCGCATCAGACATTTGAGCCGCGTCAACACACGGCGCGGCAGCCGGCGCAACATTTCCTATCACTACGATCTGGGCAATGCGTTCTATTCCAGGTGGCTCGACCCGACCATGACCTATTCGTCGGCCTACTTCGCCGATCCCGAAATGACGCTCGGGCAGGCGCAGACGGCGAAATATGACCGGATCATCGAGCTGGGCGAGATCGCGCCAGGGCACGAGGTGCTCGAGATCGGCTCCGGCTGGGGCGGGTTTGCGTGCCACGCCGCGGGACGCGGTGCGAAGGTGCACGGCATTACCGTGTCGCGCGAACAGCTGGCGCACTGCCGGGAGCGGGGCGGGCGGTCGAACGCTGCGGTCGCGCCGCGCTTCAGCTTCCTCGACTATCGCGATACCCGGGGCGCCTATGACCGCATCGTTTCGATCGAAATGCTCGAAGCGGTCGGCGAGCGGCACTGGCCCGACTATTTCGCCGTGCTGCGCGATCGCCTCAAGCCCGGCGGCATCGCCGTCGTCCAGGTGATCACGATCGAGGACAGCCGGTTCGACGCCTACCGCAAGGGCACGGACTTCATCCAGCGCTACATCTTTCCCGGCGGTCTCCTGCCGAGCCCGTCGGTGATGCGGTGCCTGACAGACGCGGCGGGGCTGGTCCAGGACGAAACGGAATTCTTCCGGCTGTCCTATGCGCGCACGCTGGCGGAATGGAACCGGCGGTTCCAGAAGGCCTGGCCCGATCTTGCCGGCCTCGGTTTCGATCTGCCGTTCAAACGGATGTGGGAATATTACCTGAGCTACTGCGAGGCCGGGTTCAAGGCCGGGAACATAGATGTCGGCCTGTTCAAGATCCGCCGGCCCGCTTAGGCGCTCCACAGTCCTGCTCTACGGGTTGCCCGGCTTTGCCACGGCGCTTCCGGCGATACCCGTCTACATTCTGCTGCCCGAGCTCTATGCCACCCAGACCGCGCTGGGTGTGGCGACCATCGGGCTCGTGTTCATGGTTGCGCGGCTGTTCGATGTGGTCACCGATCCATTGGTCGGGTGGATGCTCGACCGGTTCGAGACGCCATGGGGCCGGCGCAAGCCGTGGATCGCGCTTGGCGGCGTGATCTGTACGCCGGCGCTGATGCTGGTCGTCTCGCCCGGGCCGGACACCGGCGTGCCGACGCTGCTTGCCGGGCTGTTCCTGCTCTATTTCGGGTGGACCGTTTTTCAGATCCCCTATTACGCCTGGGCGTCGGAGATGACCTCCGACCACTATCAGCGCACGCGCCTGACCGTGAGCCGCGAGGGCATGGTGCTTGCCGGCATTCTGGCGGCCAGCGCCTTGCCCGTGGGGCTCGCCTATGCCGGAGTGGCGGAGCAGAACCGTTTTCTCGTCATCGCCGGTGTGACCGCCGCGGTCGGCGCCACCGCCGTCGCCGCGCTTTTGTGGTTCGTGCCCAAGGAAACGCATGTGCTGCGCGCGCCTTCGCGCGCCGGGCGCGGCCTGTGGCATGCGCTCAGGAGCAACGGCCTGTTCCGGCGGCTGGCCGGCGCATGGGCGATCAACGGTCTGGCCAACGGCTTTGCCGTCGTCCATTTTCCATTTTTCGTGACCCATGTTCTGCAGGCGAACGACATCGAAAAAGCCTGGCTTCTGTTCATCTATATCGGCTCGGGCATCGCCGCCCTGCCATTGTGGCTCCATGCGTCCAGGCGCATCGGAAAGGTGCCGTGTTGGCTTTTTGCGCTGGTGGGCTCATGTGCGGTGTTCGTCTGGGTGCCGTTTCTGTCGGCCCATGAGATCGCGCTGTTCGGCGTCGTCTGCGTGCTGACCGGTGTCGCGCTCGGTGCCGACATGGCCTTGCCGCCATCCGCCCTGGCGGATGTGGCCGACTGGGACCGGTTGAGGTTCGACGTGGACCGGACCTCTTCGCTGTTTGCGATCTGGACCATGGGGTCGAAGGTCTCGCTCGCCGCGGCCGCCGGCATCGGCCTGAGCAGCGCCGCCTGGCTCGGCTTCGAGGCCAACGGCGACAACGACGCCGTCGCCCTGCTGGCCGTTGCCGTGCTCTATGCCGGGGTGCCGGTCGCGCTCAAGCTCATGGTCGTCGGGCTGCTCTACCGGTTCCGCCTGACCGAACGGGCGCACAGGGCGGTGCGCCTCAGGCTCGAGCGCAGGACGGCCTAAGCGACCAGCCGGTTCATCAGCTTGAAGTAGACGCGGTAGGGCAGCAGGCGCAGCGTTTTCAGGCGGCGCACCAGAGGGCCGGGAAAGGCCACCTCGAAACGCTCGGCGGCGAGGCCGTCGAACATGGCCCGGGCCGCGTCCTCAGGGGTCATCAGATAGGGCATCTGGAACGTGTTCTTGTCGGTCAGGCGGGTGGCGACAAAACCCGGATTGACCACGCTCAGAGTGAGCCCTGCGGCATCGGTCTCGGGCTTGAGCGATTCGCACAGCGAGATCAGGGCGGCCTTGCTCGGCCCGTAAGCCTGGGCTTTCGGCAGGCCGCAATAGCCCGAAAGCGATGCGACCAGGGCGACATGGCCGGAGCCGCGTTCGACCAGCGGCGGCAGCAGATCGCCCAACACCTGGACCGCACCCATGTAATTGACCTCCATGTGCCGGCGGAACAGCGCGGCGTCGACCCGCCAGCTTTCGACCGGCTCGTAGAAGCCCGCATTGTAGAGCGTGAGGTCGGGCAGCAATTGGCGCTCCTCAATCTCCACAACCGCGGCCCGTACGCCCTCGGCGTCGGTGACGTCGAACGGCAATGGCACGATACGGTCGTCGGCCGCCGCAAGCGCTTCGAGTGGTTCGCGTGTTCTGGCGCTTGCGATGACGCGCATGCCGTGCGAAGCGCACAATTCCGCAAACGCCTGGCCGATGCCGAAGCTCGCGCCGATGACCCAGACCGTTCCCCAGCTCATGGTCGATGTGTCCTTGCCTGCCTTGCCGGTGTGGATGTGTTAACTCGCAATACGTACTGCAGCTTGCCGCGGATCAGCCGAGAGCCAGCTCACACGATGCCGTGTGCGATCAGGCTTTCCGCTGTCGCCACGATGGCTTCTTCCGCCGGGCGGGGACGCCATCCAAGCATTCCGCGGGCCTTGCCGCAGGACACCGCGCGCCGTTCGCCAAGCCCCGAACTCAGTGATCGGACCTGCTCGTCGAACAGCCCGATCAGGCGCATCAACCAGTTGGGCAACGGTCGTGTCGGGATTCGTCGCCGGTAACCGGGGACGCGCTCGCGCAGCACACGCGCGATGTCGCGGAGCCACATGAACTCGTTGCCGCACAGGAAGCGATGGCCGCTCGCCTCTGGCGCTTCCATCGCGGCGATGTGAAGTGCGGCGACGTCGCGCACGTCGACAATCGGCCATCCAAGACGCGGGCAGCCGGGGAAGGCGCCAGTGAGCAGCCGGCGTATCAGTTCGGCAGAGCTGCCATAGTCGGTTTCGAGCACCGGACCCAGGATCAGCGACGGGTTGATGACCGCAAGCTCGAGATCCTTGCCCTCGGTTCGGATGAAGGTCCAGGCTGCGCGCTCGGCCAGTATCTTGCTTCGCGCATAGGCTGAAACCTCCGGACCGTCGGGGTCGGTCCAGTCGTCTTCGGTGAACTCGGCATGCGTGCGCCCACCCTCGCCGTAACTGACGGCCGCCGTCGACGACGTCACGACAACGCGTCTCACACCGCCGTCGCGGGCGGCGCGCAGCACGCGCAAGGTGCCGTCCCGCGCGGGCAGCAGCAATGTGTCCGGATCTTTCGGCAGTTTGACCGGCACGGGTGACGCGGTATGGATCACATAGGTGCAACCCTTGACAGCCCGATCCCAGGCCGCATCGTACATGAGATCCGCCTGCACGAAGTCGAGACCGGCATTGGTCTTCGCATTGCTCTCGATGATCGCGCGCATCGCATCCGCGCGGCCCATGTCCCGCAGCGTGCCGCGGACGCGATAGCCCCGATCCAGAAGCTGGATGACACAGTGCGAACCGAGAAAACCGGACGCGCCGGTGACGAGGACCTGTTGTTCGTTTGGCATAGGCTGGACTCTCAAACGATGCCCGGACGATCAAGCATTTATCGCGGCGATCAGCCACATGCAATTCGGATCGGTAATTCGGCCGCAGGCCGCGGGCTTGCAACTGCCCCGCAGCGCCTGGGTTCCCCTCTGGCCGGAAGCGTTCTAGAAAGGCCCGCTGTTATGCACCTTTGAGGACGGGCGATGAGCTGGAAACCGGAAGTCGACGAGATCGCGCGGCGCCGTGCGCTGGCAGCCGAGCAGGGCGGGCCAGAGAGCGTCACACGCCAGCATGAGAAGGGCCGGCTCTCGATCCGCGAGCGGATCGGTGCGGTGCTCGATCCCGGCACGTTCCAGGACCAGGGACCGATAGCGGGTTACATGGAGGACGGCGACGGCGGCTTCACGCCGGCCAATTTCGTGCTCGGCTTCGGCAAGATCGACGGCCGGCTGTGCGTCATCGGCGGCGAGGACTTTACCATCAAGGGCGGTTCGCCGAGCGAGGCGGGCCTGCGCAAGAGCGTCTATGCGGAGGAACTGGCCGTCCAGTACCGCGTGCCCCTGATCCGCCTGCATGAAGGCGGCGGCGGCAGTGTCGGCGGCACCGGCAAGGCCTCGGCCGGTCCGCCGGTGTTCCAGGCGCCCCGGTTCCGCTCGGTGGCGCAGGCGATGGCGAGCGTGCCGGTTGCCAGCGCCGCGCTCGGGCCGGTCGCCGGCCTGCCGGCGTCCAGGCTGGTGGCGTCGCATTTCTCTGTCATGTCGCGCAAGACCGCCCAGGTGCTGATTGCCGGGCCGGCCGTAGTCGAGCGGGCGCTGGGCGAAAAGAAAACCAAGGAGGAGCTTGGCGGCGCCGAGGTCCATACCCGCAACGGCACGGTCGACAACGGGGTGGACGACGAGCCCGACGCCTTCGCGCAGATCAGGCGGTTCCTGAGTTACCTTCCCGCCAATGTCTGGGAGCTTGCGCCGGTTGAGGATACCGGCGATCCGGCCGACCGGCGCGACGAGGCCCTGCTCGAAATCGTGCCGCGCGACCGGCGCAAGGCCTATGAGATCCGCCGTTTGCTCGACCATGTGCTCGACCGCGAGACCTTCTTCGAGATGGGCGCGGGCTACGGCCAGGGCCAGGTCACGGGGCTCGCCCGTCTCAATGGCCAGACCGTCGGCGTGCTCGCCAATGACTGCTACTACTATGCCGGCTCGATGACCGCGGAGGGCTCCCACAAAGTGCGCCGCTTCGTCGAGCTGTGCGAAACCTTTCACCTGCCGATCCTCAGCTTCGTGGACGAACCGGGTTTCATGATCGGCAGTGCTTCGGAAAAGGTGGCGACCATCCGCCACGGCACCGCCGCCGTGCTCACCGTGGCGCTGAGTTCCGTGCCCTGGGCCTGCGTCATGGTGCGCAAGTCGTTCGGCGTCGCCCAGGCGGCGCACTACGGGCCTGACGCCTATGTGCTCGCCTGGCCGTCGGTCGAAAGCGGCGCCCTGCCGCTGGAGGGCGGGGTGGCGGTGGCGTTCCACCGGGAAATCGCGGCGGCCGACGATCCCG
>JBPCWF010000335.1:0-3750 GCA_051009775.1 Hyphomicrobiales bacterium
ACCCGGCTTACCGGAAATTCGAGAGAGAAGCCATTGCCGCCGTGTATCTGCAGCGCGTTGTCGGCCGCCGACCAGGCGACGCGGGCGGCGAGCAGCTTGGCCATGCCGGCTTCCAGGTCGCAGCGCCGGCCGTGGTCTTTCTGGCGGGCGGCGTAATAGGTCAGCTGGCGCGCGACCATGATTTCGACCGCGGCCATGACGACCTTGTCGGCAACGCGCGGGAAGGAGACGATGGGCTTGCCGAACTGGTTGCGGTCCTGGGCATAGCGCAGGCCCAGTTCGAGGGCGTTCTGGGCAACGCCGACGGCGCGGGCGGCGGTCTGGATACGCGCGGACTCGAAGGTCTGCATGAGCTGCTTGAAGCCCTGGCCCTCGTCGCCGCCGAGCAGGTTTTCCGCCTTGACCTCGAATTCGTCGAACGCGATCTCGTATTCCTTCATGCCGCGATAGCCGAGCACCTCGATCTCGCCGCCGGTCATGCCCTGTGCCGGGAAGGGGTCTTCATCCGTGCCGCGCGGCTTCTCCGCGAGCAGCATGGAGAGCCCCTTGTAACCGGGTTCCGAAGGGTCGGTGCGGACCAGCAGGGTCATCAGGTCGGCGCGCACGGGATGGGTGATCCAGGTCTTGTTGCCGCTGACCTTGTAGACCGTGCCGTCGCGCACGGCGCGGGTGCGCAGGCTGGCCAGGTCCGAGCCGGTGTTGGGTTCGGTGAAGACGGCGGTCGGCAGGATTTCGCCGGAACCGATCCTGGGCAGCCACTGCGCCTTCTGCTCGTCGGTGCCGCCATGGATGATCAGCTCGGCGGCGATCTCCGAGCGGGTGCCGATTGATCCGACCGCGATGTAGCCGCGCGACAGTTCCTCGGAGACGACGCACATGGATTCCTTGCCGAGGCCAAGCCCGCCATGCTCCTCGGGCAGGGTCAGGGCGAACACGCCGAGCTCGGCCAGCTCGTCCAGAAGCTCGAGCGGCACATAGTCGTTGTTGAGGTGCCAGGTCTGGGCATGGGGCACGACCTTCTCGTCGGCAAAGCGGCGGATCTCCGTGCGCATCTGGTCGAGCGTGTCGTCAAGCCCGGTGTCGCCGGCGGTCGCGGCGCCGTCCTGCTTCAGCATGAGCTCGATGATGGCGGCCCTGACCGCGGCCGTGTTGCCGCCGGAGAGGAAGGCCTGGACCGCAGGCACGGACATCGCCTGGGCGGTGTCTTCGCCCGCCAGTCCCAGATCGGCCGGCCGGACATATTCTTGCTGGCTCATCGGGATGCCGCCGAAGATCTGGTTGAGATACTCCCCGAAGGCGGCCTGGATGATGAGCGCTTCCAGGTCGCCCATCCGGCCCTCGGCCGACAGCCGCTCGCCATATCCGGCCATCTGCTTGAGCGCTTCGACATAGGTCGCTAGCCACGCCAGGCCATGGGCGGCATGCTGCTCGCGTTCGATCGCCGCCGGTGACAATTTGCCGTTCTCGCTGACCTGGTCGGCAATGCTCCGGCGCGCCTTGAGATAGAGCCCGTCGGCGGTTTCGGCCGCCGCGCCGGCAAGGCCGATCAGTGTGTCCCGGGAGATACCTGTGCCGGTGTCACGAACCGCCATGGTCATGCTGTCTGCTCCAAAGAATGTCGTTCGTTCCGCGTGCTCCCTATAGCATGCTGCGCTGCAACGCAAAATGCGTCATGTCGGGCCGCGGCGCTCACTTTTCCTTATCTCCCGCGGTGGCCCTGCGATTGACCAGGGCGACGCCGAACGTGGTCACGGCCATGCCGGCGATCTGCACCGCGTTGAGCGTTTCTCCGAACAGGAAATAGGCAAGCACCGCGGTCACCGGCGGCACCAGGTAGAACAGGCTTGCGATGCGCGATACGTCGCCGTGACGGATGATCAGCATCAGAAGCGAAACCGCGCCGAGCGACAGGACTATGACCAGCCAGCTCATGGCGAAAATGAAGTCGCCGGTCCACTCGACCCGCCCGTCCTCGATCATGAGCGCCACGGCGAACACGACGGCGAAGCCGCCGACATATTGCCAGGTGGTGCCGGTGCGAATGTTCTGATGCGGCAGGTAGGCCTTCTGGTAGATGCTGCCGGCGGTGATCGCCAACAGGGCGGCCAGGTTCAGGGCGAGCGCCGGACCGTCGGGCTGCCAGCCGGTGGTGCCGCCGCTGACCGCCTTGTTGCCGACCACCAGGACCAGGCCGGAAAAGCCTAAGAGAATGCCCAACCATTGCAGGCGCGAGACCCGCTCGCCGAGCACCGGCCGGGCGGCAATCGCGGTCAGCGCCGGCTGCAGACCGATGACCAGGGCGGCAAGTCCGGTCGGCATGCCGCGGCTGATGGCGGCGAACACGCCGCCGAGATAGATGCCGTGGATCAGCACGCCGACGAAGGCGTTCTGCAGACAGGCCTTGGGTGTCGACGGCCACGGCGCGCCGGTGATGACCGAGAACCCCGCCAGAAGCACGACGACGATGGCAAAGCGGTAGGCGAGAAAGGTCCACGGCTCCGCATAGGGCAGGCCGTAGGTCGCGCCGATGAACCCGGTCGACCATAAAAACACGAAGAGGGCGGGGCTGGTCCTGAGCCAGACGGGTGGAGATTTCACCGGATCATGTCCATATCCAACGGACCCTTGTGCCCGGCAGGGGTGGAAAACGCCAGTGCAATTTCCGCCAACCTTCCCGCCGGCTCATGCTAAGAGGATTCCATGAGCAAGGCGAAAAACCTGTGGTACGCGGTCAAGGAAGTCTACGTGCGGTTTGCCGCCGATGACGGCCTGCCGCTCGCCGGCAACATCGCCTATCACATCATACTGGCGGTGTTTCCGTTCCTGATTTTCCTGACCGCGCTGGCGGGCTTTTTCGGCGATGCGGACCTGGCGCGCCGGGTGGTGACCTATCTCCTGGACACCGGGCCGCGCGAGATCATCGAGCCGGTCGTGCCGGAGATCGAGTCGATCCTGAGCCGTCCGCGCCGGGACTTCCTGAGCATCGGCGTGCTCCTGACGCTATGGACTGCGTCGGGTGGTGTCGACAGCATCCGGGTCGGCCTCAACCGCGCCTATGACCTGACCGAGCATCGGTCCTGGATCGTGCTGTTTGCGCAGAACGTGGCATTCGTGATCGCCGGTGCGGTGGTCTTGATGCTGCTTGCGCTGCTGATCGTGTTCGCACCGGTCATGCTGTCGCTGGTCGACCGCTATTTCCCGGCCCTGCAGGATATTTCTGCGGTTTACGACACGCTGCGCTATCCGGTCGCCATCCTCGTGCTGACCGTCGGCGTTTTTGCCGCGCACTACATTCTGCCGGCGCGCTGGCTGCCGTTTCGGGATCTGTGGCCGGGCATTGCCTTCACGGTTGCGGTATGGATCCTGGTGGCCGCGGCCTACTCGGTCTACCTCGCGCGGTTCGCCTATATCGCCAGCACCTATGCGGGGCTCGCGGGCCTGATCGCCGCGCTCATCTTTCTCTACATCTCGGCCGCTGTGATGATCATCGGCGGCGAGATCAATCGGGCCATCCGGGTCAGACGGCAGGACCGGTGAAAGCGCTTTCATCTGCCGCGCCGATTTGCCATATTCGCCATAAGTAAAGCCCTTCAAGCCGGAAATGTACGGCATGAACTCAATGGCCCGTCAGTCGCCGACCCTTGACGATGTCGCCCGCACCGCGGGCGTCTCGCCCGCGACCGTGTCGCGCAGCCTGAACGCGCCGCACCTGGTGCGCGACGAGATCCGCGAGCGGGTCATGGCGGTGAT
>JBPCWF010000336.1:0-3466 GCA_051009775.1 Hyphomicrobiales bacterium
AGATGTTTGAACGGGAGAGACGGAACGGATGGCGGAAACGGCTCTGAAGATTGCGATCAACCGGGATGTCGAAACCATCGGCGACGAGATCCGTCAGTTGCGCAAGGCGCGCGGCCTGACGCTGCAGGAGCTGGCTGAGATCACCGGCAAGTCGGTCGGTTTTCTGAGCCAGGTCGAACGCAACCTGACCAAGCCGTCGGTCGCCGCGCTGCAGGACATCTCCGAGGCGCTGGAGGTCCATATCGGCTGGTTCTTCCAGGGCGATGTCGAGGCGGACGAGACCGAGCGGCAATACATCGTGCGCAGGGAGGCGCGCCGCCGGCTGTCCTATTCCGATCTGTCGTCGACCGACTATCTCGGGCATTACGATCATCTCCTGTCGTCAAACCTGAACGGCGAGCTTGTGCTCGGCCTGTCGCGCTACGAGCCGGGCTGCTCGAGCGGCGACGATTGTTACAGCCACAAGGGCGAGGAGGCGGGTCTTGTGCTCGCGGGCTGCCTCGAGCTCAGCATCGGCGACCAGGTCTACCTCCTGAACGAGGGCGACAGTTTTTCCTTTCCAAGCTCGGTGCCGCACCGTTTCGCCAACCCGTCGCAAGACGCGGACACGGTCGTGGTGTGGGCCAACACGCCGATCACATTGCGGCAATAATCGGCGAATTGTGGAGTAGCACAGAGATGACGGATCTACCGAAGACGATGGCGGCCATGGTGCTCACCGGCCATGGCGGGCTCGACAAGCTGGAATACCACGAGGACTGGCCGGTGCCCGTGCCGGAGCCGGGCGAGGTGCTGATCCGGGTCGGCGCCTGCGGCATGAACAACACGGACATCAACACCCGCACCGCCTGGTATTCGAAGACCGTGCGCGAGGGCACCCACGCGGAAGGCGGAGCGGAAGGCTTCGGCGAGATCACCGAAGAGGCCGGCGGCTGGGGCTACGGTCTTCAGTTTCCGCGCATCCAGGGTGCGGACGTCTGCGGCCAAGTTGCAGCCTTGGGTGACGGCGCCGACGCGGCGCTCATGGGCAAACGGGTTCTGATCGACACCTGGCTGCGCGACTGGGACGATCCGATGAACCTGGACAAGTGCGGCTATTACGGCAGCGAGATGGACGGTGGCTATGCGCAGTACACCACGGCGCCCGCACGCAACGTGCATGCCGTCGAGAGCTCGCTGCCGGATGCGGAACTTGCCACCTTCGCCACATCCTATGTCACGGCTGAGAACTTGCTGCACCGGGCAGGTGTGGGCGAAGCCGACAGGGTTCTGGTGCCGGGCGCCTCGGGCGGGGTCGGCTCGGCGCTGATCCAGCTCGCCAAACGGCGGGGAGCGACGGTGGTTGCGCTCTGCGGCGAAGCAAAGGCCGGTCAGGTGCGCGACGCCGGCGCCGACTGGGTGTTGCCGCGCGCGCCGGAGGATCTGGCCGCCGCACTCCAAGCCGCGACCGGAAGAGCGGAAGTCGATGTGGTCGCGGACGTGGTCGGCGGCGATCTGTGGCCGCGGATGATCGAGGTGCTGTGCCGGGGCGGGCGCTATACCTGCGCCGGCGCCATCGCCGGGCCGATCGTCGAGTTCGACCTGCGCACCTTCTACCTCAACGACATGACCTTTACCGGCGCGACCATCGTCCCCCCCGGCATGTTCGCCGATCTGGTCGGCTATATCGAGCGGGGCGAGATCAGGCCGTTGCTCGCCGGCACCTGGCCGCTCGATCGCCTGCACGAGGCACAGGAGGCGTTCCTGCAGAAACAGCATGTCGGCAACTTCGTCATTGTGCCGCCGGATGGAGAGCGAGCATGAAGATCACGGCGATCCGCGCTTACGCGGTGGTCCTGCCCTATGTCGGCGGCACCTATTCCTGGTCGGGCGGCTACAGCGCCTCGGAAGCCCTGAGCACGGTGGTCGAGGTCGAGACGGACAGCGGACTGACGGGCTATGGCGAAAGCTGTCCTCTGCCGAGCTATCTGGAAGCCTATGGCGAAGGCGTGCCCACAGGCGTGCAGAGCCTTGCGCCCGCGTTGATCGGGGCCGACCCGCGCGAACTGGACCGCATCAACCGGTTGATGGACCGGACCATCCTCGGGCACGCCTACGCCAAGTCGCCGATCGACGTCGCCTGCTGGGATATCCTGGGCAAGGCCTGCGATATGCCGGTCCACATGCTGCTCGGCGGGCGGTTTCACGATGCCATGCCCATGTACCGCGCCGTGCCGCAGCAGGACCCGGACAGCATGGCGGGCCTTGTGGCGGAGTACCGGGCCGAGGGCTACCGGCAGTTCCAGCTGAAATCGGGCGGTGCGCCCGATGACGAGATCGCCCGCATCCGCGCCGTCGCCGACAGCCTTGAGCCCGGCGAAATCCTCATCGCCGACGCCAACCGGGGCTGGACGCGGGAAGAGGCCATCCGGGTCGCGCGGGCGCTCTGGGACGTCGATGTGATCATCGAGCAGCCGTGCGACGGCTACGAGGCCTGCCGCTCGGTGCGGCGCCGGATCGGCCATGCGCTCAAGCTCGACGAATGCGTGACCGATATGGCCGTTCTGCAACGCGCCATCGCCGACGATGCGCTTGACATGCTGTCGGTCAAGATCTCGCGCTTCGGCGGGCTGACCGCCGCCCGCCGCGTGCGCGATATCTGCACCGCGGCGGAAATCCCCATGACGGTCGAGGATGTCTGGGGCGGCGCGGTCGTGAGCGCGGCCGTCGCCCATCTCGCCGCCAGCACGCAGCCGGAAGTGCTCAAGAACACGACCGATCTGCACAACTACAACTCGGTCCACTTCGCCGGCGACGCGCCGGAGGTCCGCGGCGGCTGCCTCGTGCCGCCGGACCGTCCGGGCCTCGGCGTCACGCCCGATCTCGATGTGCTGGGCGATCCCCTGTTTGAGATCACCGGCTAGAACGGAACCCCCGCCGTGCGCATTACGAGAATTTCCGTCTACCAAGTCGATCTGCCGCTCAGGAAGCCCTACTACCTGTCGGGCGGCACCCTGCGATTCGATGCGCTCGACAGCACCATGGTCTCGCTTGAGACCGATGCCGGGATCACCGGCTGGGGCGAGGGCTGTCCCTGGGGCTCGACCTATCTGCCGGCCTTCGGGCGCGGCATACGGGCAGGGCTCGAGGAACTGGGACCCCAGCTCATCGGCCAGGACCCGCGCTCGCCGGAAAAGATCAATCTCGTCATGGACCAGGCGCTGCCCGGCCATCCCTATATCAAGTCACCGGTCGACATCGCCTGTTGGGACATCCTGGGGCAGGTGGCGGACCTGCCGCTGTGTGAGCTCCTGGGCGGGCGCCACGGGGATGCGGTCCCGCTCGCCTCCAGCGTATCGACCGGCACGCCGGAGGAGATGCTGGAGACCGTCCAGGGCTTCCGGGATCAGGGCTACTTTGTTCATTCGGCAAAGATCGGCGGGTCCGACACCGCCCTTGATGTCGCCCGCATCCGCCACCTCAAAGC
>JBPCWF010000337.1:0-4218 GCA_051009775.1 Hyphomicrobiales bacterium
TAGAACTGGTCGACCAGGGCGGCGACGGGGAGCTTGGCGCCGGTCTGCCGGGCGGTCGAGAGGCAGATCTGCAGGTCCTTGCGCATCCAGTCGACCGCGAAGCCGAACTCGAACTCGCCTTCGATCATGGTCTGATAGCGGTTCTCCATCTGCCAGGACTGCGCCGCGCCTTTTGAGATGACGTCGACCACGGCCTCCGCATCCAAACCGGCGCGCTTGGCGAAGTGCAGGCCTTCGGCGAGACCCTGGACAAGCCCGGCGATGCAGATCTGGTTGACCATCTTGGTCAGCTGGCCGGAGCCCGCGGGCCCCATGAGCTGCTGCATCCGCGCATAGCACCCGATCAGGGGCGCCGCCTTGTCATAGGCGTCCTGGTCGCCGCCGACCATGACCGTGAGCACGCCGTTCTCGGCGCCTGCCTGGCCGCCCGAGACGGGCGCGTCGAGCACGCCGATGCCCTTCGCCCTGCCGGCGGCATGGAGCTCCTGAGCGACTTCCGATGACGCCGTGGTGTTGTCGATGAAGACCGCGCCCTCGCCCATGCCCTCGAACGCGCCGTCCGGACCGATGGTGACAGCGCGCAGGTCGTCGTCATTGCCGACGCAGGAGAACACGAAATCGGCCGTCGCCGCCGCTTCCTTCGGCGTCGGCGCGGATTTGCCCTTGTGCTCCGCCACCCAGGCCTCCGCCTTGGCCGCGGTCCGGTTGTAGACCGTCACCTCATGGCCGCCGGCGGCCAGATGGCCCGCCATCGGATAGCCCATGACGCCAAGACCGATGAACGCAACACGCTCTCCCATGATACTATCTCCCTGAGGCCGGCACTCCCGCCGCCTGAAACTGAACTGGATTTGTCGCCGATGGCGCCTAGGATGCCGAATTGAGAACGGCAGCACCGCGGCACTTTATGGTCGATTTCCGGGCGACCAGCAATAGCATGTAGCGCATGATCTCACGAGGTGGCCGATGCCGGTAACATTCAAGGACATTGAGCGCGCGGCCGAAGCGCTCGACGGCCAGGTGGTCCAGACCCCGACCCTGCCGGCGCCGAAGCTCTCCAAGCTGACCGGCGCGGAGGTTTACGTCAAATACGAGAACTTCCAGGTCACCAACTCGTTCAAGGACCGCGGCGCCTTCATCAAGCTGACCAGCCTGGACGACGAGCAGAAGCGCATCGGGGTGATCGCCATGTCGGCCGGCAATCACGCCCAGGCCGCGGCCTATCACGCCCAGCGCCTGCAGGTCCCCGCGACCATCGTCATGCCGGAGACGACGCCGTTCACCAAGGTCGAGCAGACCAAGAGCTACGGCGCCAATATCGAGCTCAAGGGCGAAACGCTGGACGACTGCCGGACCGTCACCGAAGAGATGATCGCGGACAAGGGTTACACGCTGGTACACCCCTATGACGACGATCACATAATCGCCGGCCAGGGCACGGTCGGACTGGAGATGATCGCCCAGGTGCCCGAGCTCGAGGTCATCATCGGCCCGATCGGCGGCGGCGGGCTGATGGCGGGCAGCGCCATCGCGGCCAAGCACGTCAAGCCGGATGTCGAGATGATCGGTTCGGAAGCCGGCCTCTATCCGTCCATGTATCACGCGGTCCGGGGCCAGCACGCCCAGTGCGGCGGCCAGACGCTGGCCGACGGCATTGCGGTGAAGAACGTGTCGGATCGCACGATCTCGGTCTGCAAGGAGCTACTCGACGACATCATCCTTGCGGGCGAGCCGGCAATCGAGCAGGCGGTCGACGCCTATATCGGCATGCAGAAGACCAGCGCGGAGGGCGCAGGCGCCGTGCCACTGGCGGCGCTGATGGTCAATCGCGACCGGTTCCGCGGCCGCAAGGTCGGGCTGATCCTGAGCGGCGGCAATATCGACACCCGCATTCTCGCCTCCATCCTCTATCGCGAGCTGGAGCGCCAGCAGCGCATCGTCAACTTCCGGGTCCAGATCAACGACCGGCCGGGCGTGCTCGGCATGATCGCCTGCCTGCTCGGCGATGCCGGCGCCAATATCCTGGAAGTGTCGCACCGGCGCATGTTCCTCGACACCCCCGCCAAGGGTGCGGAACTCGATTTCATGGTCGAAACCCGCGATGCCCATCATGCCGAGGAGATCATCGCCAAGATCGAGGCCCAGGGCTTCCGGGTGAGCCTGCTCGACGCGCCGGGCGGGCGCGAGGCCATGCGGTCGCCGCTTGCGGTCTGACGGCGCCATCCCGACGTGAGCCAAGCGCGCTTGGAAACGGTCACGAGTTACGGCACAATCGCTCCCCGGGGAACGTATGCTTGAAGATGGCTCTGTCCAGATGTGGGCCACCTTCGCGATCATCGGTGTCGCGATCGTGTTCTACGTTACCGAACGTGTCTCGCTGGAGATCACGTCTGTCGGGCTGATCGTCGCCCTGCTTCTGCTGTTTCACTTCATGCCCCTGAGCGACGGCGGCGGCAATCTGCTGATCAGCCTGGAAGATATCCTGTCCGGCTTCGCCAGCCCGGCCCTGATCACCATCCTGGCGCTGCTGGCCATCGGCCAGGGGCTGTTTCAGACCGGCGCGCTCGAGGGCCCGACGCGGCAGCTGCAGGAACTGGGCGCAAACCGGCGGAGATCCGTGCTGCTTGTGACGCTGGCCACCGCCGGGGCGATCAGCGCGTTCCTCAACAACACGCCGGTCGTGGTGATGTTCATCCCGATCGTCAGCGCGCTGTCGGCGAAGCTCGGCGTCAGCGCCAGCAAGACCCTGATGCCCCTGAGCTTCATCACCATCCTCGGCGGCATGACCACGCTGATCGGGTCCTCGACCAATATCCTGGTGGCGGGGCTTGCCGCGCGCTACGGCAATCTGGAGATCGGTTTCTTCGACTTCGTGGTGCCGGGACTGGTGCTCGCCGCCTTAGGAGGGGTCTACGTCACATTCATCATGCCGCGACTGTTGCGGCCGGGCCGGTCCATGAGCGAAGCCATCGCGGCGAGCGGCGGACGCCAGTTCATCGCCCAGATCACGGTGACGCAAGGCCACCCGCTGGACGGCGCGGGTGCGGTCGCCGGCCTGTTCCCGGCGCTCAAGAACATGACGGTGCGGCTGATCCAGCGCGGCGAGCACCCGATCCTGCCGCCGTTCGAAGACATCACCCTGCGCGACGGCGACGTGGTCATCGTCGCCGCGACGCGCAAGGCGCTGACCGAGACCCTGACCTCAAAAGAAAGTCTGCTGACCACCGATCCCGAAGACACCGATGCCGGCCCGGATGCGGGCGGGGAGAATTCCGAGCCGTTCAAGTCGGGCGGGCTCACGCTCGCCGAAGCGGTGGTGGCGCCCGGCTCGCGTTTGATCGGGCGGCGCATCGAGGAGAGCGGGCTGCGCTCGGCGACCGGGTGCATCGTGCTCGGCATCCAGCGGCGCAGCCGTATGATCCGCATCAGGCTGAGCGAGATCCGGCTCGAGCCCGGCGATGTCATCCTGGTGCTCGGCACACGCGAGGACGTGCGCGGCCTGCGGCTCAACCACGACCTGCTGCTGCTCGAATGGTCGGCGCACGAACTGCCGGACATCACGCTCGCGGCCCGGGCCATGGTGATATTCGCAGGCACCGTGGCGGCCGCCGCGAGCGGTCTGATGCCGATCGTGGTCGCGGCCCTGCTCGGCGCCTTCGCCATGGTGCCGGCGGGGTGCCTCAACCTGCGCCAGGCGAGCCGCGCCTTCGACCGCAAGATCTACCTCCTGATCGGCGCGTCGCTCGCCATGGCCGCCAGCCTTGAGGCGACCGGCGGCGCCCACTACGTCGCCATGAACATGGTTTCGGCGCTGTCCGGCGCGAGCACGGCCGTAGTGCTGTCCGCCCTGTTCCTTCTGATCGCGGTGCTCACCAATGTGCTCAGCAACCATGCCACCGCCGCCCTGTTCACCCCGATCGCGATCGATACCGCGGTCCAGCTCAATGCCGATCCGCGGATCTTCGTGTTCGCCGTGATTCTCGCCGCCAACTGCTCCTTCGCGACGCCGATGGCCTATCAGACCAACCTTCTGGTCATGGGATCGGGACATTATCGCTTCGGAGACTTCCTCAGGGCGGGAACACCATTGATCTTTGTCCTTTGGCTGGCATACTCGTTATTCGCACCCTGGTACTACCAATTGCACTGAGCGCGTGGGAGGCGCGGAACGGGCGTGAGTATAGAAGGCCGACAATTTCCGCAGTTCTACCTGACGCC
>JBPCWF010000338.1:0-2520 GCA_051009775.1 Hyphomicrobiales bacterium
GAGAAGATCAGCGGCGAGCCCCGCTCGGAGGTGAAGATCTCCTCGACCTCACCGATGAATACGTGATGGGTGCCGATGCGCTCGCCGCTCACCATCCTGCAGTCGAAGGCGACCAGGGGATCGACGACACGCGGCGCGCCGGTCGCTTGCGTTGTCCATTCGGCGCAGGAAAACTTGTCACCGTCTTGGGTTTTGAGCCGGCCGGCGAAAGTGTCGGAGATATAGGCCTGGTCGTCGCGCAGAACGTTGACGCAGAAAACCCCGTTCTCGACGATCGCCGCGGCCGCCGCACTCATGTGATGGACGCAGACGAGCAGCGAGGGCTGCGGCGTGTCGGCGGAAACCGACGACATGGCCGACACCGTGACCCCGGCACGCCCGTGCGGCCCGTCCGTCGTGACCACATTGACCGTCGCGGCCGTGTGGCTCATGCCCTCCAGGAACTGCTGGCGCAACAGGGGATCCGGCGTCTCGGTCATGGCGTTCCGACTTTCCACTTTTCCCACGAGGTGGAAAGAGTGCCCGAGAACGCTGGATCTGAAAAATACTTCTTATTGTTGCTTTGAATAGTAAATTGCTATTCAGCGAAGACCCGGGCGGCGAATTTAGGATATGTGCGGGCGATTTCCCGCGCCACGGGCCCGCGTATGACGTCGAGGGTCGCTGCGTCCGGCACAGGCGTCGTGGCCGGCGCCGGGTCGTGATCGAACGAAAATCCCGTGTTCTCGACGATATCGTCCAGGCTGTGGCCCGGATGGATGCTTTCGAGCCTGAACCGTCCCCGGCTCTTGTCGAAAGAGAAATGCGCCATATTGGTGACCAGGGCATGCGGCCCGCCGCGCCGGTAGACCTCCGGCGCGCTGGTGCCCGGCGCGCTGATGAAGTCGACCCTGGGCACCAGGACCCGGCGCGAATGCTCCTCGCGGAACAGGATCACCCTGGGCACGACGAAATAGAGATAGGCGGATCCGAAGGAGCCGGGCCAACGGACATCGCTTGCGGGATAGTCGCCGACCCCAACCAGATTGATGTTGGCCTGGCCGTCGATCTGCCCGCCGCCCAGGAAGAACGCATCGACCCGGCCCTGGGCGGCCCGGTCGAACAGCTCGACGCTGCCGCGGGTGAAGCTGTTGCCCTCAAGGCTTTCCAGCACGTCGACGTGAACCGGGGTATCGCTCAGTTCCCGTGTCAGGAGCGCCGCCGAGCCCGGGATCGGCGAGGAGACGCCGACTGCAATGTTGCGGCAGCCCTCGAGCAGCCGCGCGACGGTCGCGATCAGAAGCTCTTCGCGCGCGCATTCCATGCGGTCTGGTTCAGGCCTCCGCCATGTCCGGCGCGGGCATGATCTCCCGCGCGGCATAGTCGGCATAGCCCTCCGCCGTGCGCGCGCGCTGCGCATAGTCGGCCAGATGCGCCTCGTCCGGCGGGTACATGTCGAGGAAACCGAGTGGCCAGGCGCCCCTGGGGGCTTCGGCAATGCCGGAAATGTAAAGCGCCGGTACGGTGCCGGCCGCGCTCTCTTCCGAGTCCATGAGATCGCCCACGACGATCTCCTCGACGGTGACCAGCGTCCGCTCCGCGGCATGGGCCATGATGGCGAGTTCGCCCTGGACGCCGATGAAGACATTGCCGTGGGCGTCGGCGCGGCGCGCATGGAACAGCGCAATCTCGGGCCGGATGGCCGGCAGCAGGAGCACCGGATCCTTGTCCTCGGCGAACGGATTGTCCATTACCTTCCAGTCGTCGCGGAAGCCCAGCACATCGGAACCGATGACCCCGCGCAGCGGGATGAACGGAATGCCCTTTTCGCCGGCCTGAAGCGCCGCATAGATCGCCGGACATGTGGCGTCCCTGACCTCGACCGTGCCGTTCCTGACCGCCTCGTTGAACCGCGGCGCGCCGCCGAACTCGCCGAGCGACACGCCGGACGTCTCGACCCTCCGGACTGCGCCGGCGCCGACCAGCCAGTCTGTCGCCCAGCCGTTGGTCGGCACATTGATCAGGTGCAGCTCTTTGACGCCGGCGCGGATCAGGGCCCTGACGGCGGCCATCGGCGCCCCGGCCGGATCTTTCGGCACCGCCAGGCGGGCGCCGTCCGGGATCTGCGCCACAAGGTCGTCGACGGATCGAAAGCGCTGGTCTCGGGTCATGGCATGGTTCCGGTTGGTTGCAGCTTCGCCCGGCTATTGTGACGCCCCTGGGCCGCAATGAAAAGCCCGGGCCGCCCGCTCACCCGCCCGAACGTTTCGCCCGCGCTTCGGCCATGACGCACAGAAGCTCAAACATCATGGTGACGCCGGCGAGGGCTGTGTAGCCCGACGGATCGAATGGCGGCGAGACCTCGACCACATCGGCGCCGCAGATGTCGAGACCGCGCAAACCGCGCAGCAGAGCCTGCGCCTCGCGCGTGGTGAAGCCGCCGAATTCCGGTGTGCCCGTGCCGGGCGCAAAGGCCGGATCGAGACAGTCGATGTCGAAGCTGACATAGGTCGGCGCGTCGCCCACGATCGCCCGCGCCTC
>JBPCWF010000339.1:0-4039 GCA_051009775.1 Hyphomicrobiales bacterium
ACGCAGGGGGTGCGGCCGCAACAGGCAGCCGGAGCCCTGTCCGTCGCGCTGGGAGAGGCGGTTCTGATGCCGCTGCCGGCCGGTTTCGGCGGATATACCCGCGTCGATGCGCGCGGTCATCAGTTCCTGCTCGATTTTCGTGCCCGGCCCCGCGATGTGCCGGTAATCCGTGGCCGCCACGTTCTGGACGGCACGGCCGACGCCAGTCTCCTGAGCGGCCGGATCGCGCTGATCGGCACCACCAGCCAGGTGGTCAGGGACGCGTTTGCCCTGCCGGTCGCGGGCGGAGCGGGGCAGGGGCGGACCTATGGTGTCGTCCTGCATGCGCTTGCCGCCGATCAGGTCCTGCGGCTGGCCCGGGGCGCAAACCGCCCTACGCGGGCGCTTTCGCCCTTGTGGGAGGGGATTGCCGTTCTGGCCGGTGCGGTTCTCATGGCGCTCGCCATGTGGCGTCGGCGGTCCGGCATGAGCGTTGCGGCTGCCATCTGCGCGGTATCCGCGTGCCTTGCGGTGGGTTACCTGGTGCTTCGTGGCGACTGGTGGCTGCCGGCAGTGCCGGTCGCCATTGCCATCGTGATGACGGCGGTACTTGCACTGGGCCTTGTGCGGCAATCGCGGCCTGACCGTTGACTTGTCGCGGTTAACGTACAATCTGGACTCCGAGGATACGAGAATCCGCCGCATTTCGATGCGCAACGACCGGGGCCGATAGAGGAGTTTGTGTGATGTGTGGTCGGTTGAAAGACGGGGCAAGCCTGCGGGTCGTGTTTGCTTTGGCGGTGGCGCTGGGCGTCATCGCCGGACCGTTCGCATTTTCCGCACCGGCTCATGCGGAGGAAACGACCGGCAGCAGCGATGACGATGCCTTCGGTTTCGGCGAGCCGGTGGTCTATACGCCGCCGGTGGAGGGCGCGCCGGGCGACCGGATCGGCGCCGGGACCCGGGCCGGCAAGAAGCGGGTCGGCCGGGTGCTGCTGCTTGCGCCCAAGGGCGGCGGCCTGACGGTCAGCGAAGCGCCGCGCCTCTACTGGTGGCTCGCCGAGGGCTTTTCAGGCGATATCGAGATCAGGCTACAGGTTGTGGGCGCAGAGCGCCCGCTGATGCACCTGAAGCGCGCGCTGTCTTCGAAACCGGGGCTGCAGGTGCTCGATCTGGACCAGTTCGGCCTGCGCCTGAGAAAGGACAAGATCTACCACTGGACCATCATGCTGCATGCCTCCGACGGCCGGCGCTGGGGCGCGGGCACGACCTATATCGAGCGCAAGAGCCGGTCGATCGAACCCAAGGCCGACAATGACGCGGTCAAGGCGCGCAACTATGCCGCCGCCGGCTACTGGTACGACGCGCTGGCGCTGCTGGCGGAAAACCCGAAACACAAAAAGCTGCGCAAGGGCCTGCTCGACAGCGCCGGCCTCAGGCCGGAAATCTGGGAGGAATGACCTTCACGGTGCGGTGAAAAGGCCTACGGCGCCCAGCTGATAGGTCGCGTCCTTCAGGTTCTTGGCGATGATCGCGCGCAGCAGACCGGCGGCTTTTCGGCCGTCCAGGCGCTTGAGTTCCTTGTGCAGGGCCGTCATCGGCTGCGCGCTGGTCAGAGCGACCAGATGGTCGGCGCCGTAGGGCGGGCTGACCTTCAGTTTGAAGGTGAAGGTTTCGCCCGGATCTATCGGCCCGTGATAGTTCCGGTTGGGCGAGGTCGGCCACGGCACGAGAAACTGGACCGTGCCGTCAACGGCAAGATTGACCAGGGTCAGGTTCCCCGTCTCATGGCCGTCGAGCAGGATCTTGAGCTCGGTGCCGGAATGATGGGTGCCGCTGCCCGCGTCGATGCGCAGTTTCAGCGGCTGCGATCCCGCGTAGCTGCCGAGATCGCGCAGCAAGAGCCACTTGTCGACCAGAGGCTGGATCCGGCCCGGCTGCGCTTCGGTGCCGAGACGTGCGACCACGTCGCCGCTGGCGCTCACCACCTCGCCGCTCTGGCTGTCCCACGTGAGATCGGCCTGGCCCGCGGCGACGAGCCGGATGTCTTTCAGCTGAGCGCCCAGCCATTTTGCGTCGTCGGCCCCGGCAATGTGCAGGTTCAGGGGCTTTGCCGAGGCCTGCTGTGGCGTCGCGGCCCCGGCATCGGCCTGTGTCACGCGGAAGGCGAGCTCGGTGGGCCGGCCGCGCGGCACCATTTGCGGGAACTGGCGGCCTTCGGTCACCGTGCGGACCTTTTCCAGCAGAAACCGTTCAAGCTCCCTTGTGTCGATGACCTTGTCGCCGTTCTGGTCGGCATGTCCCCTGAGCGCCCTGGCGAAGGACCATGACAGCGCGCCGCGGGTCACGCCGTCGATCGCGAGCTCCAGCACGAGTTCATGATCCTGAACCGCACCGAAGAACACCACATTGTCGAGCAGCTCGGGATTGATCGCCGCCGCTTTTGGGTCGGGCGCCGGGAGCTGGTCATTGACGATTGCGCCATAGCTCGCAAGCCGTGTGCGGAGTTTGCCGGCGCGGGCGTCGAAACTGCGGGTCATGGTGCCGGAGTGGCAAGAATCGGCGACGAACACGACCTTGAGATGCCGCGCGGCGATGAACAGCTGGTGCAGCTCATCGTCCATGATGCGCTCACCATTGCCGGTCTCGTCTTCGCTGAAGCCGGCAAGCAGGAACACCTCGTCCAGGCCGTCGTCCTCGTTGCCGCGGACCCGTTCGCGCTCCTGGCCGCCATGGCCGGCATAGGAGAACACCACCGTGTCGCCGGCGCGGGCGGTCTTGAGAATGGCCGTCCAGGCGTCGAGGATCGCCTCCCTGGTGGCCTTGCCGTCGAGCAGCATGGTGATGCTGGCGGCGCCCGATGCGGTCAGCGCGGCATGGACATCGCGCGCATCGTTGACCGCGCCATGGAGCTTCGGCAGATGCTTGTAATCGTTGATGCCGACGACAAGGCCGAAGGTCTCCGCGCGTGCCGGCACGCCCGTGAGCACGGCCGCACTCATCAGTGCCGCAGCAAGGGTTCGGCGTGACAATGCTCTCATCGGCGCAGCTCCACACGCAGGTCCATCCGGTGACGTTGCCGTTCAGTGTAACCCGAAGGGTCGTCGGGCGCGTAGGGTTCGCTGGCGCCGCGTCCGGCGGTGTCGATGCTGCCGCTGTAGCCGGCCTCGAGCAAGAACCTTTTCACCGCCGCCGCCCGGTTCTCCGAGAGGCGCTGGCGCGCGGTGGCTCCGACACCGGCGTCGGTGTGGCCGACCACGGTGATATCGGGCGACCCCTGGGCCTGCAACTGGCGCATGAGATCGGCCGTTGCCGATTTGCCCTCAGGCGCCAGCGCGGCCGTGCCCTGTTCGAACGTGATCGGGATGGCCACCTTGGACGGCACGAAGCCGCGGACACTCGGGGCACCGAGGCCGGAGGGTTCGCCGGCCCGGTTGCGCGTCGGCGCGACATAGCTGTCGGCCAGAAGGCGCGAGGTCTCCGCCTTTTTGAAAATGGAGGCGATGATCCTCTCGTCCGGCGCTTTCCTGGTGGCGGTCTCGTCGGCAATCGCGTCGAGGCTTTGCTGATACATTTCCGCGGCCGTCACGAAGTCCTGGCGCCGCTTCGCGATGTCTCCAAGCGTGGCGAGCACCTGCCACAGGCGGTGATACTTCAGACTGTCGGTGAGCCGGCTCTCCTGGCTTTCGAGCGATCGTCCCGCGGCGACCGCCTGTTCGGCCGCATTTGCAATGGCGACGGCGACCCGGCGTCCGATGGTCTTGCGGAAGGCGTCCGAGCAGTCGCCGGCCGCCAGAGACTGGCGGTAATAGGCTTTGAGCTGGTTGATCTTGAGCCCGGTTCCGGACGCCTGCAGTTCGGCGTAGACCTGGGTGCAGCTCATGACGGCCTGCGTGGTCGCGTTGGCCGGAACCGCCGCGCCGAGCAGAGAACATACGAAGGCAAGAGTTTTACGCATAACGGTGTTCCCGGGCCCCCGGTCGCCTGCTGGCCTTTCCGCGCCGCCGGAGCGGGCAGCACTTAACGGATAGCCGATCAGGAGCCTAACGCAAGTGATACC
>JBPCWF010000340.1:0-2717 GCA_051009775.1 Hyphomicrobiales bacterium
TAGCGCAGCTCGAGAATCTCCGGATCGGTCAGCCGGGTGTTGGTCATGTGGGTGTGGACCGCATCCGCGCCGTCGAAGCCCGGCCCGGCCGGCGCGCCGGAGCAGATGGTTTCGTAATACTGATAGCGCGCATTGCCGAAGGTGAGGTTATTCATCGTGCCTTGCGCCGAACCGAGCGCGCCCAGCGCCGCAAACAGGCAGTTGGTAACCACCTGGCTCGTTTCCACATTGCCGGCGACGACGGCCGCGGGATAGGCGGGCGAGAGCATCGAATTCTCCGGTAAAACGATGTCGATCGGCTTCAGGCAGCCCGCATTCATCGGGATGTTGTCATCCACCATCACCCGGAACACGTAGAGCACGGCCGCCCGAGTAACGGGCTCCGGCGCGTTGAAATTGTTGGCTTGAGCCTCGCTGGTGCCGGTGAAATCGACCGTCGCCCGCCGGTTTTTCCTGTCCACCCGGATCGCCACACACACCGTTGTGCCCTGGTCCATCTCCGCCTCGAAAGAAGCATCCGTCAGCACATCGATGACGCGCCGCACGCTCTCCTCAGCATTGTCCTGGACGTGGCCCATATAGGCGCGGACCACGTCCAAGCCGAAATGGGCGATCATCTTGTTGAGCTCTTGTACGCCCTTTTCGTTGGCTGCGACCTGCGCTTTCAAGTCCGCAATATTGTTGTCCGGGTTGCGGGCCGGGTAGGGGGCATTGGTCAGAAGCGCGCGGGTCTCGGCCTCGCGGAAATAGCCCCCCTCGACCAGTTTGAAATTGTCGATATAGACGCCTTCCTCCTCGATCACCGTCGCATTGGGGCTCATCGATCCGGGCGTGATGCCGCCGACATCCGCGTGATGGCCGCGGCTCGCGACGTAGAAGAGTATGTCGTCTTGCTCGGAGTCGAACACGGGTGTGATCACCGTGATATCGGGCAAATGCGTGCCGCCGTTATAGGGCGCGTTCAGCATGTAGACGTCACCGGCACGCATCCGTTCAGCATTCTCGCGGATGACCGTTTCGACCGAGCGGTCCATGGAACCCAGATGCACCGGCATATGCGGCGCGTTGGCGATCAGCTGTCCGTCAGAATCGAACACCGCGCAGGAGAAATCGAGCCGTTCCTTGATGTTGACCGAATGGGCGGTGTTCTGCAGCGCGGTTCCCATCTGTTCCGCGATCGACATGAACAAATTATTGAACACCTCGAGCATGACCGGGTCGGCGTCGGTACCGACTGCTTCCGCTTGGGGACGGGGGCAGGCGCGGGTGAGCAGCAGGTGGTTCTTGGGTGAGACCTGCGCCGCCCAGCCGGGCTCGATCACCACCGTCTGGTTGGGCTCGATGATCAGCGCCGGGCCTGTTATGCCATGACCCGGCGCCAGTTGCTCGCGCAGCCAAATGCCGGCGTCATGCCATGCCCCCCTCGAGAAGAAGCGTGTCGTGTCGTGGGGCTCAGAGGTTTCATCAGGAACGAGAGCGAGATCGGGTTCTTGCGCCTCCGCGCCGCCCCCGGACGTCTCCACCTCCAGCGCTTCGATGACGATGTCGCGGACCGGATCGATAAAGCCGAAACGCTGCTTATGCGCGTCCTCGAAGCGGCCACGCATGGCATCGAGGCTTCCTGCCGGAACGGCGAGCGCGGTATCGGTACCGGCGTAGCGCAGATGAATGCGGGTTTCTGAGTGCGTTCCGTCTTGCGCGATGCCCTGGGTCGCCAGTTCGGCGCGGGCCTCAATTGCCAGCCGTTTCGAAACCGTCTCGATCAGATTAAGCGCCTCGTCATCGAGCGTCTGTTCGATCGCCTGCTGCCTGCTGGCCCGAATATCGGCGAGCCCCATGCCGTAGGCCGAAAGTACCCCCGACAGGGGATGGATAAGGATCGTCTCCATGCCCAGTACATCCGCGATCATGCAGGCATGCTGACCGCCCGCGCCGCCGAAGCAGGCCAGCGCATAACCGGTTACGTCATAGCCGCGCTGAACCGAGATTTTCTTGATCGCGTTGGCCATGTTCTCAACCGCGATGCGCAGGAACCCGTCCGCCACCTCTTCAGGCGCGCGACCGTCGCCAACTTCGGCTGCAAGCTCGGTAAAAGCCTTCTGTACCGCGTCGGCGTCGAGCGGCTGGTTGCCCTTGGGCCCAAAGATCGCGGGGAAGTGCGCTGGCAACAGCTTGCCCGTCATGACATTCGCATCCGTTACCGCGAGAGGACCACTACGCCGGTAACATTTGGGTCCGGGATCAGAGCCGGCTGAGTCCGGGCCGACGCGAAAGCGGTCGCGATCGAACTGCAGGACCGACCCGCCGCCTGCGGCAACCGTGTGAATCCGCATCATCGGTGCGCGCATGCGCACGCCGGCTACCTCCGTCTCGAACGCGCGCTCATACTGGCCATCGAAATGGGAGACGTCGGTGGAGGTGCCGCCCATGTCGAAACCGATGATTTTTTTGAAACCCGCGATTTTCGCCGTCTCCGCCGCGCCGACCACGCCGCCAGCGGGGCCGGACAGGATTGCGTCCTTGCCCCGGAACAGCTCCGCCGCGGTCAGCCCGCCGGAGCTCGCCATGAACATCAACCGGGGCTTGTAATCGCTTGGCGTAGCGTCGCTTTTGCCAAGCGGCTCCGCGGGGGCAGCCAGCTCGCCCGCGACCCGGTCCACATAGCGCCTGAGGATCGGCGAGAGATAGGCGTCAACGACGGCCGTGTCGCCGCGCCC
>JBPCWF010000341.1:0-8301 GCA_051009775.1 Hyphomicrobiales bacterium
CGCCTGAGCGGCGTCAGCAACGGCCGCACAACACGGCTTCTCGGGCCCGGCGGCACACGGTTCAAGAGCAACCGGACGCAGGACGCCGAAGGTCTGGGCGTGTATGGCGCAAAGGGCACGGAGGGCCAGTTGCTGGTCGCCTTCGAACGGCGCGAACGCATACTGCGCTACAATTTCGGCCGCCACGGCTTCCGCGCGCAGCCGAAGACCATCCGTCTGCCCAGGGACGCGCGCAAGGCCGAATACAACAAGGAGCTCGAGGCCGTCGGCCGCTTCGGAAAGGGCACGAAGCTCTCCGGCACCATCATCGCGTTCAGCGAGCGGTTCCTCGATGCCAGGGGCAATATCCGCGGCTGGCTGATCGGCGGGCGCCGGCCCGGCCCGATCGCTGTGCGCCGCAGCGACGACTTCGACATCACAGACCTGGCGATCCTGCCCGGCGGCGACGTCTTGATCCTGGAACGCAGTTTCAGCGTGATAAAGCTTGCCGGCATGCGTATCCGGCGCATCGCCCACAAGGACATAAAGCCAAAGGCGGTGCTCGACGGCGAGGTCCTGGTCGAGGCCGGTCAGCCGGCCAGGACGATAGACAACATGGAAGGCATTGCCGTGCACCGCAGCCCCAAGGGCGAGCTCCGGATCTCGATCATATCGGACGACAATTTCAATCCCCTGCAGCGCACGCTCCTGCTGCAGTTCGCGCTTGTGGAAGAATAGCGCTCTGGGGTCTAAGCGGCTTCCGCCGGGGTCTGCGCGCGTTCGATGCTGCGCTTGATGCGCCGGGCCTTGAGCGACAGGGAGGCATCGCGCGCCTTCATCAGGAAGGCATCGAGGCCGCCGCGGTGCTCGACGGAGCGCAGCGCCTGAGCGCTGATACGCAGACGGAATGTGCGCCCGAGCGCATCGCTCAGCAGGCTGACCTGACAGAGATTGGGCAAATACCGCCGGCGCGTCTTGTTATGCGCGTGGCTGACATTATTTCCAGATTGAACGGCTTTGCCGGTTAGTTCACAACGCCGGGCCATGGAGGACTCCGTTTGACAGAATTCGGTTTGGCTTCAGAAGTTTGGCCGCGCCCCGGGAACACAAGCTGTCCGGGCGCACCAGGATCATTCGTCGGCGATGCTATAAGCGTGCGCCGCGCGCCAGTCAAGAGCCACCCCCATGAAACCAGGGTCCCACAACAGCCGCATTTACATTCTACCCATCACCCGACCGGCGCTTTGGACAGCTTCAGGCTGCGACGCCGAAAATGGTCGCAACGGGACATCGCGCATCAGTGCCGACGCGTGCTAGTGTCATGAGCGACGACTGATTTGAAAACCCGCACATCATCACGGTCAGGAGGGCTGCGCGCCATGTCGCTTTCCGTTTTGGGTACAAGATCCGCCGCGATCCGGCTGCTTACGATTATGGTCCTGTCCGGACCGCTCGCGCTGGGGACGGCTTCGTCCGCCAGCGCCGCCGACGACGAGCTCAAGCTCAAGTACCACCTCTATTCCTTCGGACTGAAGGTCGCCACGCTCAACTTCGACATCAATGTCAGAGGCAAGAGCTACAAGGCGCGGACCAAGATGAAGACCAAGGGGCTGGTGAATTTCATCAAGAGCACCGCTTTCACCGCGACGGCCTCGGGCCGGCTTGCGAAGAACGGTCTGCAGCCCAGGTCCTTCAAGGTCACGACCAAGAGCTCGAAGAAGGGCGAACGCAAAGCCGCCATCACATGGAACAAGAAGCGGATCCCCTCCATCGAACGCTCGTATCACCGTGACGATTACAAAGTGGCGGCGGTGGCGGAGAAGATCCGGCCGAACATGCCGGATCCACTCACCGCGCTCCTGTCGGCAACCTTCCAGACATCCGAAAGTCTGTGCCGCGACAACTACCGGATTCTCGACGGCAAGACCATCTACGACATCAAGTACCGTCTCGTGAACAAGGACAATTTCGGTGACGACGATGCCGGCGTCTATCGCGGCGCTGCGTTCAAATGCGAGATCACCTACAGGCCGGTGGCCGGCCTGTCGCGGAAAAAGTGGGCGAAGCTCAAAGCCCAGAAGAACAAGGGCGTCCAGACGTTCATCGTGTGGATGGCGCCGGTCAAATCGGCCGCCAGCGCCGCCAGCTATTTCGTTCCCGTCGGCGCTGTCGCGCAGCTCGGCCGCAACAAGGTCTATGCCTACCTGATGCGTGCCAGCCTGTCCGGCCAACCGTTGAACGAACGTTCCAAAGTGGCAAAAAGGTAGCGCTTCCGGCGCCTGTTCGAAATCGGGACAGATGCGTTAACACGGGGCGTCAAACCGTGGCCGGCACACCGGGCTCCAGCGCACGTCTCCCGCATCAATGACCGTGGTTTTGTAGCCATGAGCGATCCGTGCCCAACATCTTGTGGCGAACAAACCGCGAAGTTCGCGAGGTCAGTGATTCGGGCGGTGTTTGTTCTCCAGGCATTCGCTTCGTTAACGCCGGGAGCGGGGACGGGGCATGCCGCGTTCGGACTTTGTTAGGACCATGACCGGATCCGTTAACCGGGTTGACGTCCCAAACCCCGTCCGGATGGCCGGACCGCTGAAACCTCCGCGCGCAATTCTCCCGGCAAGGTGGAATCCCTGCCGTGAACAAAATTCGAATATCGGTGGAGTCAGCGATTCGGGCGGCTTTTGTTCTCACGACGTTCCGGATGTTAATGACCTGTCCCAAACTGGCACAGATCCGGGCAGCGGCATGCCGGTTCGAGGCGGCACGGGACATGCGCATGAGTCTCGCGGCGACAACAAGACGACTTGGCTGCGCCCGCCGATTGGCGTAAGAGCATGCGGGCGCCGCGCGACCGCGGTGCAAAAGCCATGCTCCACAGGGCGGTTACTGGAACCGCGCCGGCAGATAGGCAACTGAGTTTCACATCCCTCCGGTGATCATGCCCACGCTTCCGCAAACACCCGCTCATCATCCGCGCGCGCGCAACGTCACCGTCGTGCTTGGCCCGACCAACACCGGCAAGACCCATTTGGCGGTCGAGCGCATGCTGTCCCATGACACCGGCATGATCGGCCTGCCCCTCAGGCTCCTGGCCCGGGAGATCTATGACAAGGTGGTCGACAAGTGCGGCGCGCACGCGGCCGCCCTGATTACCGGTGAAGAGAAGATCGTCCCGGCGGAGCCGCGCTACTTCATCTGCACGGTCGAAGCGATGCCGTCGGATATCGATGTCGACTTTCTGGCGATCGACGAGGTCCAGCTCAGCGCCGATCTTGAGCGCGGCCACATCTTCACCGACCGCCTGCTGCATCGCCGCGGACAGACCGAAACCATGATGCTCGGCGCCGGCACAATGCGCACCCTGATCGAGCGGCTTCTGCCGGGCGCGCATTTCATTTCCCGCGCCCGTTTCTCCAGACTGACCTACTCCGGCCAGAAGAAGATCACCCGCCTGCCGCCAAGGAGCGCCATCGTCTGCTTCAGCGCCGACAACGTCTATGCCACCGCCGAACTGATCAGGCGCCAGCGTGGCGGCGCGGCCGTGGTCATGGGCGCACTCAGCCCGCGCACCCGCAACGCCCAGGTCGCCCTCTACCAGTCCGGAGACGTCGATTTCCTGGTCGCCACCGACGCCATCGGCATGGGCCTCAACATGGACATAGACCACGTCGCGTTCGCCGCGACGCGAAAGTTCGACGGTCACATGTTCCGGGGGCTCACGCCGGCGGAGCTGGCGCAGGTCGCCGGCCGCGCCGGACGCCATATGAACGACGGCACGTTCGGGGTCACCGGCGAGGCCGAACCGTTCGAGCCCGACGTCATCGAGCAGCTGGAGAACCACCAGTTCGAGCCCGTGCGCATGCTGCAATGGCGCAACCGGCATCTCGATTTCGACAGTGTCGACGGCCTGATCCAGAGCCTCAACAAACCGCCGAGCATGAACGGTCTGACACGGTCGCTCAGGGCCGACGACATGGCGGCCCTGGAGTTTCTGAGCCGCGATCCGGAGATCCGCGAGCTGACCGGAACGTCGGATGCCGTGCACATGTTGTGGGATGTCTGCCAGATCCCCGACTACCGCAACATCACCGGCGGCGACCATGCCACCCTGATCGGCCGGGTGTTCCGTTTCCTGAGCTCCGGCGCCGGAACCATCCCCGACGACTGGTTCGGCCGGCAGATCTCCTATGCCGAACACACCGACGGCGACATTGACACACTGTCGAACCGTATCGCACATATTCGCACCTGGACCTATATTGCCAACAAATCCGGTTGGCTCAACGATCCGGCAGCGTGGCAGCAGCGCACCAGACTGATCGAGGACAAGCTGTCCGACGCGCTGCACGAGAGACTGGCGCAACGCTTCATCGACCGCCGCACCAGCGTGCTGATGAAGCGCATGCGCGAGAAGGAAAGACTGATGGCATCAGTGTCGGATGACGGCGACATCACGGTTGAAGGTGAGTTTGTCGGCCACCTCAAGGGGTTTCATTTCATCCCCGACACGTCCGCTGACGGCGCCCATGGCCGGGCGCTCAGGGCTGCGTCGCTGAAGGCGGTCGCGGCGCAGATCGCCGCCAAGGCGCAGCGTTTCGTCCAGGCGCCCGACGACACCCTCGATTTCACCCTGGAAGGCGGCATCACCTGGGAAGGGGTCAGGATCGCCAGGCTGGTCTCCGGCGACCATATCCTCAAACCCCGCGTCCAGCTGATCGCGGACGATCAGCTCACCGGCACCGACCGTCAGAACGTGCAGGCGAGGATCGAAAAATGGCTGGCCGACCGGCTGTCCACGCATCTTGAGCCGCTGCTCGCGCTGCAGCACGCGGAGGATGTCGACGGCATGGCCCGGGGCCTGGCGTTTCAGCTGGTCGAAAATCTCGGCGTCCTCGTCAGGGACGACGTCGCCGAGGATGTCCGCGCCCTCGATCAGCCGACCCGCGCCACGCTGCGCAAGTACGGCATCCGCTTCGGCGCCTATCACATCTTCATGCCGCTCCTGCTCAAGCCCGCGGCGACCCGGCTCAAGCTGCTCCTGTGGGGCCTGGCCGAAGAAAGCCAGGGCAGGCTCGAACTGGCCAACCTGCCGGAGCCGCCACAGCAGGGCCTGACGTCTGCGGCCACCGACGCTTCCGTGCCAGAAGGCTATTACCGGGTGGTCGGCTTCCGCGCCTGCGGGCCGCGCGTGGTCCGCATCGACATGCTGGAACGCCTGTCCGATCTGGTCCGGCCGCTGGTGTTCTGGAAGCCGTCCGAAACCGAAACCACGCGCCCGCCGGGCTCCGTCGAAGGTGGCGGCTTCCTGGTGCTGCCGGACATGATGTCGCTGGTCGGGTGTTCCGGCGACGAGTTTTCAGCGATCCTGCGCTCCCTCGGTTTCCGCATGGAGCAGCGCAAGATCGCTGCGCCCGATGCCGAAGCCGCTGTTGGTGCTGCGCCCGAGGCAAGCCCGGAGCCGCCTGCCCCCGACGAAGCGGCCGCTCCTGCCGCAGCCGCCGATGCGCCGGCACAAATGCCGGCCCCGGACACGGACGCCGCCGCCACGCCCGATATGCCCGCGGCCACTGCGGATGCGCCGGCGAGCGCCGGGACAGGCGGCGAGGCCGCCGAAGAGGCTGGCCCGCCGGATCACATCGAGGTCTGGTGGCCCAGGAAGGCCAAGCGCCAGGGCCGCCCGCCGCGGAAAACCGGCCAGGGTGCGGCCGGCAAGGGCAAAGAGCGCAAGGGCCGGCCGCCGAAGAAACCGGACAACAGGTCCAAGAAGCCGCCCAAACGGCCGCCCGAACCGCCTGCGGATTCTCCGTTCGCCGCACTGGGCGCGCTCAAGGCGTCCCTGGAGAAAAAGCAGCGCACCGGGTCTTGAGCGTTCGGCGATGAGCGAAGACAGCCAGCGGATCGACAAGTGGCTGTGGTATGCCCGGTTCTTCAAGACCCGCACCGCGGCGACCAAGTTCGTCGCCTCCGGCAAGATCCGCGTCAACAAGACCAGGGCGACCAAGCCGGGGCAGATCGTTCGTATCGGCGACATCCTTACCTTCACGCTGCACAGCCGCCTGCGCATCATCGAGATTCTCGGGGCCGGCACCCGGCGCGGCCCGGCCGCGGAGGCGCGCATGCTCTATGACGATCTCAGCCCGCCGGTGCAGCCTGCCGGTGCATCCGCGGCCGGCGGGTCCCGCGCATCCCCCGCATCGCGCGAGGCGGGCAGCGGCCGGCCGACCAAGAAAGAGCGCCGCGACCTTGAGCGGATTCTGCCCGCCTGGGACGGATCCGATGAAAACAAATCCCGCTGAGCGGAAGAACGACCGGGAATCGCCGCACTAAATTGCCGGTCGGCATCCAGAAGCTTGTTGCAAGCCGGCAAACCTATGATATACGGGGCGCCGCGTCCGGATTTACGCCCAGCAGGGAAGTCGGAGAACACTATGACTTACATCGTCACGGACAACTGTATCCGTTGCAAGTACATGGACTGTGTCGAGGTCTGCCCCGTCGACTGCTTTTACGAGGGCGAGACCATGCTGGTGATCCATCCCGACGAATGCATCGATTGTGGCGTGTGCGAGCCCGAATGCCCGGCCGAGGCGATCAAGCCCGACACCGAGGACGGCCTTGACAAGTGGCTCGCGGTCAACACCGAATATGCCGAGAAATGGCCGAACATCACCACCAAGCGTGACGGCTACGCGGATGCGGAAGAGTATGACGGCATGGAGAACAAGTACGAGAAGTTCTTCACCGAGACGCCGGGCGAAGGCGACTGAACAGAGCCGCCGCGGTTACGCGCATATACACCTATTTGTTAACCGTAATTTGAATGGCGCCGGGAATGGCGGTTTCCAGCCGCTTTTGGGCGCGCGGCAATTCTTTAAAAAGTGTGAAATTTGTGATATACAATGGGCATCACCATATTGACGGAGATGTCCTCATGCGAATGGCCGGCCCAACTGGGCGCAGGCCTTTTTTGCGGCCAGGTTCAAAGACATCCGGGTTGGTTCAGACGAGAACAGCTTCGGCGCCGCGGCAGGGTGAGAGACACGAGGCCGAATACCGCCGGCGCGGGGACGTTCCAGAACTATGTTGATGCCGGCGGAGCTTGCGGAAACCCGCCCTGTGGCAGAGATCGGCTGCGGGCGGGCAATTGCTGCTTGAAGACAAATGACACAAAAAAGAGGTTCTATCGCGTATGGCTGCCAAGAAAAAGACGCCGAAGCTTGATTTTAAACCCGGCGAATATGTCGTCTATCCGTCGCACGGCGTCGGCAAGATCATCAGTATCGAGGAAGAAGAGATCGCCGGCGCGAAGCTTGAGCTCTATGTCATGGACTTCGAGAAGGAGAAGATGACGTTGCGCGTTCCGACCGCCAAGGCCAAGGCCGTCGGCATGCGCAAGCTTTCCGCGACGGACATCGTCGAGAAAGCGCTCAAGACCCTGCGCGGCCGGGCCCGGGTCAAACGGACCATGTGGAGCCGCCGGGCGCAGGAATACGAGGCCAAGATCAATTCCGGCGATCTGATCGCGATTTCGGAAGTGGTGCGCGACCTGTTCCGGTCCGAGCGCCAGCCCGAGCAGTCCTATTCGGAACGCCAGCTCTATGAGGCCGCGCTCGACCGCATGGCGCGCGAGGTCGCCGCGGTCAACAAGGTCGATGACGCGACCGCCATTGCCGAGATCGAAGCGATCCTCGACAAGGGCGCCAGCAAGGCCGAGAAGGACAAGGAGGAGGCCGCCGAAGAGGCCGCCTGACCCGATCCTGAGCGACAAGCGAAACCCGGCTGCCCGCAGCCGGTTTTTTTTGTCCGCACGGCGCGAAAGTCCACTCTAATTCGCGATGATCTTGACGCGCTGGCCCGGCTGCAGTTCGGCGTCGGCATCGAGGCCGTTGAGCACGCGGAACCGCTCGACCTGGCGGTCCGGCATGGCCATGCGGCGCGCGACCCGTTTGACCGTGTCGCCCTGCTTGACTTCGACCACCTGGATCTTGAGCGGCCGGAGATCGTTGAGCTCCTTGCGGCTCAATTTGCGGAAGCTCGCCACCATGGCGCGGAACCGCTTCTCGTAGCGCGCGGTCACCACCGGGCGTGTGATGAACAGGAACCGGTAGACCGCCCGCGGCCCTATGCGCACGGCGACCAGCTCATGGCCGACGCCCTTGTGCATGGTCTCCGCGCCGACCGCCGGCATGCCGTTTACCTTGAAGCTGCGCACGTTCTTGAGATCGAGCCCTTCGCCCCAGACATCGACCACATGGCTCCTGAGCGTCGTTTCGGTTTCGACCTCTGCGCCGTCGACGATCGCCGCCGTTTCGTCCGGCCCGC
>JBPCWF010000342.1:0-4032 GCA_051009775.1 Hyphomicrobiales bacterium
ATCTTATCTCTTGATTCCAGTGACTTGCAGGTAAATCGCGAGCGCAGCCCTTGAGGAAGTTGCGGCCGAGATGGCCGTCGGTTTTGCAATGACCGATGACGGCTTCGATGGCCGACCGCCGCCTCAACTCCTTTTTGATCTGCCTATGGACGCCGCGTTTTTGCCCTGAGCGGAAGGCCCGACCTGGCTCCGACGCATCGTGGCCGACATATCCCTTGTCGACATAGGCCCGCTCGATCTCGCGGCCGGTGAACCCACGATTCCCTGTAAAATCCGCTACTTCAAAGCACTAACACAACCATGCAAATCAATGGCGTACCAGTTTTTACAGAGGACTGATCGGCAGATGATACGCAGGCGCATGGCGCCGAAACAGCCCGCATCGAAAACGCAGTCCCAGCCCTCAGCGGCGGACGATCCGGAAAAACTTCTCGCATCGGCGAATGAAGCCAGCGGGCCGGCGCGCAATGCGTGGCTCGCCTTCCTGGGGCTGATCGCCTATCTCCTGGTCACACTTGCCGGTGTCACGCATGTGGATTTGCTGCTCAACAGCCCGGTTACGCTGCCGATCGTCAATGTGAAGGTCCCGCTGCTAAGCTTTTCCGTGGCCGCGCCCTTCTTGTTTCTGCTGGTGCATCTGGGCCTGCTGGTGCAGCACGCCATGCTGGGGCAAAAGTACCAGAATTTTTCCAATACGATTGCCCGGAGCGAGGCAAACAGCGCGCGCGATCACCCGCAGCGCCGACTGGTGCACAATTATGTGTTTTCGCAAATGGTGGCGGGGCCTAATCCGCCATGGCCATTGCACATGCTCATGCGGCTGATGGTCTTCATCGCGCTCAGCTTCCTGCCGGTCCTCGTGCTGCTCTATTTTCAAATCAAGTTTCTGCCTTCTCACGACGTGGCGATTACGCACGCCCACCGCATTGCGATCCTGCTCGATCTCGCCCTGCTTTTTGTCGTGCGGCCGTACATCGCGATGCCCTATTTGAGGCCGCCAGGCCGCAAGCTTGCTTTCGGCAACGAAAGTCGGCGCTGGGAGCTCAGCTACGCACACATCGGAATCGCCTTCCCGGTATGTCTCGCCGTCCTGTTGTTCAGCTTGCTGGTCGCGACCGTACCGCAAGCCTGCTTCTGGCCGTTCGGAGAACAGTCGAACGAAGAGAGGACGGTGTGCTTTTCGCTCGATAGGACAACGGCCCGCTGGTGGGCGACGCAGGTGGGACCGAAGAAGCAACCGAGAGATGTGTTTGTGCCGACGAAATGGCTGTTCGAGGGTGAACCCGATCAAACCAGCGGCACGCCAGACAGTCTGTTTTCCCGCAACCTGATCGTCACCGACAAGGACCTTGTGGCGAAGAACGATTTCGAGGAGGGAGAGACGACGCTGCAGATCCGGGGACGCGATTTGCGCTTCGCCGTGCTCGACCGGTCCGATCTGCGCCGTGCCAATCTGTTCGGCAGCGACCTCCGCGGCGCATCCGCAATCGCTACCCGGCTGGACCACGCCAGATTTCAGAAAGCGAAGCTGCAGGGGGCGAACCTCAGGGAGGCGAAGCTGCAGGGGGCGAACCTCAGGGAGGGAAAACTGCAGGGGGCGAACCTCGGTTTGGCGAAGCTGCAGGGGGCGGACCTCACAGGGGCGAAGCTGCAGGGGGCGGACCTGTTGGGGGCGAAGTTGCAGGGGGCGACCCTGCGGAGAGCGGAACTGCAGGGGGCGGACCTCTTAGGGGCGAAGCTGCAGGGGGCGGACATCGCTTGGGCGCAGATGCAGGGGGCGGACCTGTTAGGGGCGAAGCTGCAGGGGGCGACCCTCGGTTTGGCGGCGATCTGGCAGGTGGAGCCGCCAAAAGAGGGTCAGATCGAATACAGTGATCTGCGCGGGATCATCGTCGCCCCCACCGACCAATATGCACTGCCGGACATGCTCGCCCGCCTCGAGGACGAGGCTCTCCGCAAACGCGTCGGGAAGCGGTTGGCGGCCTTGCTGGATGCGAGCACAGTCGCGGCGTGGGCCGGCGAGTCGGAGCGTCAAGCGTGGAGTGACTTTTCAAGTCACTCCAGGCCTGCGCCCACCGCTGTTGCGAAATTTCTCGTTAATCTCGCCTGCACTGACGATACCGGCGGTTACATCATCCAGGGTATCGCGCGGCGTATTTCGGAATTTGAAGAACGGAACGAACGTTACGCCAAACTCACCGCTAGAGGGCTCGTCGACGAGAAAACTTGCCCCGCCGCGAAGCATCTGGATGAGGAGGCGCTGGCGAAGCTGAGAAAAACCGCCGCACGGGCAGAGGCGCACCGTATGCCGCAGCGGTAGGTGGCCCGGCGATCAGCGCCGAGGCGGTCCGCCTCGGGCGGGCAGTATCCGTGCCCTACCGGGAACAAAAACCGGATACGTATCTGAAATTGTTGAGGAAATAGACCTTGGAGAACGCCGTTACCACGGCGTTACTCTACCCCTGAGCTACGTGGGCTCTGGCCTGTCGATAGGGCAAAAAAACACAAGCACTCAAGGGGTTTCAGCGGCCCTCGACAGGAAAATCGCATAATCCCGTTGCGCAGCCATGCGCAGGACGACGCAGGAACGAACGCGCGAAACTGCACGAAATCCGTGCCAGGGGTTCTTGTATCGTCCACGATGACATGGCACACAATGAGCAGACGGATAGGAGGCCCAAAAGCAATGAACCATCACCTCGGCGCAATCGCCTTTGCCGTTTGTTTCCTGTCAGTTTCATCCCCTGTTCCCGCTACCGAGGACAAGCCCGGCACTCCGGCGACCTCAGGCAGCGAGTCAGTTCTGGTGAATGGCAAGCCGGCGAAACGGGCGGGCGACATTCCGGGAGCCGTCGGTTCACCGGATGTGCTGATCAATGGACAGCCCGCACTTGTCGGATGCAAGGAGGGGACACCGATCCTCAGCCCGAACGTCTTCATCAACGGCAAGCCAAAGGTTCTCGGCTGCACCGAGTGACGGCGTTCACGCGTTTTCGCGACCGGCGGT
The DNA here is from genome assembly GCA_051009775.1 of Hyphomicrobiales bacterium. Lineage (GTDB taxonomy): Bacteria > Pseudomonadota > Alphaproteobacteria > Rhizobiales > JAJFHB01 > JBPCWF01. Next base: position 3,008 of record JBPCWF010000342.1, read on the forward strand.
GTCGCCGGAACGGTCCGGCGGTCCTGACCGACACGCCCAAAGACCTCATGTTTCAAGCGCCGTTGACGGCGCCATGCCCGGCCTTATCCAGCCCGGTTTGAAATCTCCGTGGTCGTCTGCGTAACTTGACTGGATTACCGTCCGGCCATGTGCGACGATGATCGATCTTGAGTTTGTGTAGGGACGGCTCAAGGAGATAAGGGCGCCGATCAACGAGCGCTACACTCCTGTTGCAGGGAGACATGCCAATGAGCCGGCTGACACACGAGGAGATCGACCAGATCTCCCAGCAGATTTGCAATTATCCGGAACAGCCGCTGCCGGAAAACGTGCGCCTCCTGATCAGCAGCATGCTGGATCTGGTGTCGCTCGCCTATGTCGACGCCAAACAGCAGAAGGCCGAGCCGCCGGATCACGAGGACGCAGCCCCGAACCCGACCGTCGCCCTGTTCGACAGTGCCGCGGCGCGCAGGCCGAAACCGCCTTCGGACCAGGACGACGCGCTCGAACAGGCCGCGGCCATGGTCGAAAGCGCCATCGGCAGATGGAGGTTGGCAGGCCCCTTCAGGTTCTCCGACGTCATCGACGTTACAGAGGTCAAAGACCTGCTCAAGAACGTCGCGACCGATATCCGCGGGCTCAAACACGGTGCCGAGGCGCCGGAGGCCATTCGCGGCCGCGAACAGGCGCTCTAGCTGACTTGCACCTGATACGGGGGCCGTTCGACCGCCGATCGCGGGGGTGACGCTGGCGCGTGCCCGCGCCGCCATCCGCATTCCCTTCTCCGGCTCCATGATTTACCTTTGCCGGCACGCGTCCAAGATCACGAGCGGCACGCCCATGGAGTTCGAGCTTTCCGAAGACCAGACCGCCATCGTCAACGCCGTCGGGCAGATCACGGCCGATTTCGACGACGATTACTGGCTCGCGCGCGACCGGGACGGCGCCTTCCCGGACGCCTTCCACCGCGCCATGGCGGAGGGCGGCTGGCTCGGCATCGCCATGCCGGAGGAGGCCGGCGGCGC
>JBPCWF010000343.1:0-7513 GCA_051009775.1 Hyphomicrobiales bacterium
GGCCATTCCGACCGGCGCATCGTCCAGGCGATCAAGGACCAGCTCGACCGGCTCGCCTTCGCCCACACCTCGTTCTTCACCAACGCGCCGGCGGAAGAGCTGGCCGAGGTGCTCTCCGACAAGGCGCAGGGCGGCACATGGAGGACCTATTTCCTGTCGGGCGGATCGGAGGCCAACGAGACCGCGCTCAAGCTCGCCCGCCAGATCCAGGTCGAGCGCGGCCAGGCGACGCGCGACCATTTCATCGCCCGCGAACAGTCCTATCACGGCAACACGCTGGGCGCGCTTGCGGTCGGCGGAAACCCGAAGCGCAAGAAGATTTACCAGCCGATCCTCAACCCGAATGTGCGCCATATCATGCCGTGCTACGCCTACCGCCACCAGGCGGACGGCGAGAGCGCAGAAGCGTTCGGCCTGCGCGCGGCAGGCGCCCTGGAGACCGAGATCGCCGCGCTCGGGCCGGACAGGGCAATCGCCTTCGTCGCCGAAACCGTGGTCGGCTCGACCCTCGGCGCGGTCCCGCCCGCTCCTGGCTACTTCAAAGAGATCCGGCGCATCTGCGACGCCCACGGTGTGCTCATGATCCTGGACGAGGTGATGTCGGGCATGGGACGGACCGGCAGCCTGTCCGCCTGCGAGCAGGACGGGGTGGTGCCCGACATGATCGCGCTTGCCAAAGGACTCGGTGCCGGCTATCAGCCGATCGGCGCGCTCATGGTGCGCGAAGAGCTGGCCGCCGAGATCGAACGGGGCTCGGGCTTCTTCCAGCACGGCCATACCTATATCGGGCATGCCACCGCCTGCGCCGGCGCGCTCGCGGTGCAGAAGGCATTCGAGGATGACCGCCTGATGGTGCGGGTCGCCGAGATGGGCGGCAAGCTCGAAGCCGCCCTTCAAGGCAGATTCGGCGACCACCCTCATGTCGGCGACATACGCGGCCGGGGTCTGTTCCGCGGCGTCGAGCTGGTCGGCGACCGGGAAACCGGGGAACCGTTCGACCCGGGCCTGAGGGTCGCCGCAAGCCTCAAGAAGATCGCCATGGCAAACGGCCTGATCTGCTATCCCGACAGCGGAACCGTGGACGGCACGCGCGGCGATCATGTACTGCTCGCGCCGCCCTTCATCATCACCGAGGCGCAGATCGGCGAACTCGTCGACAAGCTTGCGCTCAGCATCGACGAGGCGATCGCTCAAGCTTCGGTTTAGCGCAAATTCGATTTGGGCAGGGGCGCCAGTGTGGCGTCACATCGCCTCGCGCAACCTGCTCCGCGTGAGTGGAGATTCCCTGGAACAGACTCTAACCCATTGATTTGTAATGTTTTCACCTTCACCTCATGGTAAACGTGAGGTTAAGGAGCATGCTTAATCAGATGTTAAGATCGCGATTCAACATCTGGGCTTAAGGCGATATCGCTGCGCGCGCGGCGGCGGCGCTGCAGCAGCGCAATGCACAACATGAGCGCCAATGCGGGCAGATAGACCGTCTCCCGGGGCCAGCGTTCCCCGGTCGCGCGCCTGATCTCCGATATCTCAACGCGCCTCGCGGCATCGAAGTCGAACCGTTCGTTCAAATAGGCGAAGGCCGTTCCCGGAAACGGCCGCTCCAGGATCGCCAGAGGGCCATCCAGATTGACCGTGAGCCCGGCGCGCTCGATCCGCCGGACGCCCTCACCGGCCGCACCGAGCGGCACGACCAGGGTCGTCGATCCGGTCTCGCCATCCCTGGCCTGGCCGGTCACGACAAAAGTCAGCCTGGCGCCCTCGGGCAGGGTGCCCGCGGTGGAGAACAGGCGCGCCGGCGGGACCCGCTCGTAGGACGGTTCGATCCGGTCGAGCCAGAGGTTCGGGGCGAGAAGGCTGACCGCGACCACCGCGAGCGCCGCCGTCTCCCACCATCTGCTGGCGATGACGAAGTACCGTGTGAGCACTGCCCCCAGCGCGATCGCCGCAAACACGGCGGCGACGATCACCGACGCCGCGCGCACGTGCTCGACCCCGATCAGCAGCAGCTCCGGAACGAGCAGGAAGAAAAACGGCAGCACCGCGATCCGGAGATCCAGACGCCATGCCCCGACGCCGATCGCGATCGGATCGCCGCGCGCCGAGGCGGCAACCGCATTGGCGCTCTGGCCGAGCAACGGCAGGTCGTTGCCGAGCACGGCGAACCAGAACGCGAACAGGTGGACCGCGACGGCGGGAGCGACCAGCCCCATGTCCGCGCCCAGTCCGGTCATCAGGGGGACCACGATCGACGCCACAACGATATAGGCCGCGGCCGACGGCAGACCGAGGCCAAGGATCATGGACAGGAGAGCGAGCAGGATCAAAAGCAGCCAAAGCCGCCCGCCCGAAATCCACTCGGCCGCCGCACCGAGCACCCCGCCCGCGCCGCTGAGCGATGCGGCCCCGAGGATCAGTCCAGCCGCGGCGCTTGCGACCGCGACCGGTACCATCAGGCGCCCGGCCGCAACCAAACCCCCGGCACACTCGCCGGCGCTCCGCCGGAGGCCCTCCCCGACATAGTCGTACTGGCCCCGGATAAGCGCCTTGAGCGGGTGATGCGTCGCGGCGACCAGCAGCATGGCGACGGCTGCGTGCGCCGCGGCGCGTGCCGGCTCGCCGCCGACGCCCAGCCACCAGGCGAACAGGGCGAGCGGCATGAGATGATAGAGACCGGTCATGGCGGTTGCGCCGAACGGCGGCAGTTCGGCCATCGGCCCGTCCGGGTCGTCATGCTCGAAGTCCGGCCGGCGCGCGGCAAAGGTCACCAGCACCAGATAGGCGGCCAGCCACGCGATCCACATGGCGTTCGCCTGTCCGCCCGGCAGATGGCCGTTGAGCCAGTCGAGCCCGCGCACCGCGGCCACCGCGCCGCCCGCCACAAGGATCCATCCGGCAGCGGAACGCAGGAAACGCACGGGCGCTGCATATTTCGACGGTGCGCGCGCCAACACGGCCAAACCGGGCGCGGCCGCGTCGCACCGGATCATGGCGAACAGCGCGGCATAGGCGATCGCGGCCGGCAGCAGCGCATGTCCGGCAACGGTGCTCCAGTCGAGCCCGATCGCGTCGGCCATGACGAACACGGCGGCGCCCATGAGCGGCGGGATGAGCTGGCCGTTGGCCGACGCGGAGACTTCGGTTGCGGCGGCGCGGCCGGCCGGGACACCGGTGCGCATCATGACCGGCGCGGTCACCCGGCAGGCTCTGAGCGCGGCCTGCGTGGAGCCGGGCGAGGTCAGTGCGTTCATGACTGACGACACCGCGGCGGCGTGAACGGCCCCGCCTCTGAAATGGCCGACCAGGGACATGGCAGCCTTGGCGATATAGGCCGCCCCTCCGGCCCGCTCCATGAGCGCGCCGAGCACGACCAGCGGGAACACCAGGGTCGCGGAGACCTCAAGGGGCCGGCCCAGCACGCCGTCGGACCCGGTCCAGAGGCGCCGCAGCGCCTCGCCGGTCGAAACGCCCGGCCAGCGCAGGCCGTCCGGCATGAACGGACGGTCGCCGAACAGGACATAGAACGTCATCAAAGCGGTGAGCGCCAGCAGGGGCAGGCCCGCGGCGCGGTAGACCGCCAGGCCGAACAGCCCGGTGCCGCACGCCAGCACGATCAGGTCGAGGCGGGACAGAGAGGCGACGCCGGTGCCGGCAAGAACCGCCAGGTAGGCCGCGAAACAGGCTCCCAGAAACGCCAGCAGCCAGTCATAGACGGGCACACCGCCGCTGCGGCTGCCGGCGAAAAGAGGAAAGGCAAGGGCCGACAGCACCAGCGCGAAGAGCAGATGGACGACGCCGGTGCGCTGCCAGGTGAGCGCGAAGGTGGCCTCCGGCCCGACCGCGCCGCGCAGCCAGACCACTCCGTCCAGGGCCATGGCGATCTGGAATGCGATCCAGGCAAACGCAACACAGAGACAGACCCGGGCGGGCATACCGGACAGGCTGCGCGAACCCGCGCCGCCCTTCACCGTCACTTCGGCCGCACCGTCGGCAACTTGTGGCCTGCTCATTGCCCCCTCGCCGTCGCGTCCGGGAAGCCTAGAGCATGTCTCCCGAAAGTGGGCACCGGTTTCGGGAAAAAGACATGCCTTAACAAAGAACTAGGGCGATGACGCGAATCAGAATGATCGCGACACGCTCTAGTCCAGCAATCCCATTTCCTTGTACGCCTTCACTGCACCGTCATGGAGGGGTGCCGTCAGCCCCTCCTTGATCATCTGGGCCGGGTCGAGCCCGGCGAAAGCCGGATGCAGAAGCCTGAAAGCCTCGATGTTGCCGACCACCGCTTTGACGACAGTATAGACCGCGTCGTCGGGCACTGCGCTCGATGTGACGAAGGTCGCGCTGACACCGAAACTCGTGATTGGCTCCATGTTGGTGTACATGCCGGCGATAATCGTGGATTTCCGGTAGAACGGGTTGGCGGCAACCAGCGTGTCGACCCATTCCCCGGTCACCTGGACCAGATTGGATCCGCATGAGGTCAGGGTTTCCTCGGTCAGGGCGGATGGGTGGCCGACCAGCCAGAAATAGGCATCGATCTCGTTGCCGCACAGGGCGTCGCCGCTGTCGGCGGCTGGCAGTTCAAGCACTTTCTTAAGATCCGAACGCTCCCAGCCGAGAGCCTTCTCGAGGACATCCCAGGTACCGCGGGCGCCCGAGCCCGGATTGCCGATACTGAGCCTTTTGCCTTTGAGATCGGCAATCGTCTCCACAGCCGCATCCTTGCGCGCCACGATGGTGACCGGTTCGGGATAGATCGAGAATACCGACCTCAGGCCTTCGAACGCGCCCTTGTCGTCAAAGCCCGACGACCCGCGATAGGCATGAAACTGCCAGTCCGACTGGACAACGCCGAAATCCAGATCTCCGGATCTGACCGCTTCGATATTGTCGATGGAACCGTTGGTCGATTCGACCCAGCAGCGGAAGCCGTGCTCCTTGCGGGCCTGGTTGACCAGCCGGCAGATCGCGCCGCCGGTCGGGTAGTAGACGCCGGTAACGCCTCCGGTGCCGATGCGGATGAACTTCTGCTCGGCCTCGGCCGGTCCGGGCGCACCCGAAACCGCGATCATGGCGGCCGACACCGCCGCCAGAAAACTTCCCCTCATGGTCCGCATTTCCTCGCTCCGTCGCTACGGGCACGGCATTGCGGGGATTAAAGTCCGTTCGCGCCTCGGCCGCAAGGGGCCCGCGGGCGGACTTATTCGCGCACCGCCAGCACGGAACAGGCCGCGTGGCGCGTGATGCGCTCCGCATTGGGCCCGAGCACATAGTCCCTGGGCGAGGTCGGATGGGTGCCGACGACAATCAAATCCGCCTTGACCGTTTCCGCCGCCTTGAGGATCTCCTCGTAGATCTTGCCATGAGCAACGATGTGCTGGGTCTTGGCCGCCTTGGGCAGGTTGTCCTTGACGAACGCATGGAGCGCCTCGTTGGCCTGCTCGACCATCTTATGCTCGTGGCCGGACGGGAAGAACGAGCCGACGATGCTCATGCCGTAGTCGGGCACGACGGTCATCACATGCAGGGTGTCGCCCTCCTCGATGGTCTCGCAGGCGGCGGCCAGAACCCGGGCCGATGCCTTTTCCTGACTCAGATCGACCGCAGCCAGAACGCGTCGGAAGATATTCATGGGCTACTCAGCTCCTTGTGGCACGGGTGCCGTCATGGTCTCCCTGCGTCGCCGCTGCAGGAAGTAGATGAACGCCAGCAGCAAGAGGGCCGGAATGTAGAACAGCTGCCTCGGCGGCTGCGGCGCAGGCACCAGCAGAGAACTGATCACCTGGTCGAAGTCGAACCCGGCTTTCTGCGCCGCGGAGTCGAAGGTGGCGTTTTCAACCGTGACCTTGCCGTCCGCCTGAGCCACTTCAAGACCGAAGGCCTCAAGCCGTTCCGCGCCCGTCGCCTCGTCGCCGACCTTGATCACCATGGTCAGCGTGATCGGCTCGCCGACATCGTCGACGCCGTCGACAATGGCGCGCAACTCGCTGCCGGGCTCGGCGTCGCCGACGGCCTGCGAGATCGTGGCAGGTTCGACCGCCGAATAGGGCGGTGAGATCATGTCCATCCAGAAACCGGGACGGAACAGGGTGAAGGCGATCAGGATCAGCGCCACTGACTCCCAGATCCTCGACTTGGAAATGAAGTAGCCCTGGGATCCGGCTGTAAATATAAGGATCGCCGCCGTCGCGATAACGAACACGATGATGCCCTGCAGGAAGGTAACGTCGATCAGCAGGAGATCGGTGTTGAAGATGAACAGGAACGGCAGAAGCGCGGTTCTGAGCGAATAGAAGAACGCGACGAAGCCGGTTCTTATGGGATCGCCGCCGGACACGGCCGCAGCGGCAAAGGAGGCAAGCCCCACGGGCGGCGTCACATCCGCCATGATGCCGAAATAGAACACGAACAGGTGGACCGCGATCAACGGCACGATCAGGCCGGACTGCTGGCCAAGCGCCACGATGACGGGCGCCAGCAGCGACGACACGACGATGTAGTTCGCCGTGGTCGGCAGGCCCATGCCGAGGATCAGGCTCAAGATCGCCGTGAAGATCAGGATCAGCATGATCTGGCCCTGGCTCAGGAACTCGACGAGAGCCGCGAGCACGGCGCCGACACCGGTCTGCGACACGGCTCCGACGATGATGCCGGCGGACGCCGTCGCGATGCCGATGCCGATCATGTTGCGGGCGCCGGAGATCATGCCGTCGATCAGTTCGTTGAAGCCGCGCTGGTAGCTGCCGGACAGCGCCTCACCGCGGAACATGGCGAACAGGGGCCGCTGGACGAGCAGGATGAACATCATCAGCGCGGTCGCCCAGAACGCCGACAGCGACGGCGACAGCCGCTCGACCATCAGGCACCAGATCAGCACACCGACCGGCAGCAGGAAGTGCAGGCCGGACTTGATGGTCGGGCCGGGCTCGGGCAACCGGATGACCGGCTCGTTCGGATCGTCGAGCTCGAGCTCGGGCTGGTTGGAACAGAACTTGATCAGCAGGACCACGCCGGCGATCAGGGCCGCCGCGATGATCCATGGCGCGGAGGCGCCGCCCCAGGTTCCGATCAGGTTGATCAGGTAGAAAATACCGAAAGCGCCGATCACCGCATTGCCGAGCACCATGGCGCCGGTGGACAGGAGCTTCATGCGCTGGTCTTCGTCGGCACGTTTGCCGATGACCACGAACACCACCGCCTGTATCGCCAGGACCGCGACAATTGCCATGAGCCGGTTCTCATGGCTGCCGAGTGCCTGGAACAGCTCGAACAGGTAGTAGATGGCGCTGGCGATGGCCATGATCACCGCGATGGTGACGCCGAAGGAGAGCAGTGCCCATTTCATCGGTTTGGGCTCGCCGGCGCGCGGCAGGCCCTTCATGTCCTGCTTCATCGCTTCGAGATGAACGATATAGACCAGCGCGATGTAGGAAATGATCGCCGGCACGAAGGCGTGCTTGACGACCTCGAAATAGGAGATGCCGATATACTCGACCATGAGGAACGCCGC
>JBPCWF010000344.1:0-6427 GCA_051009775.1 Hyphomicrobiales bacterium
ATCAGGCCCGGAATGCCGACGGTCAGCGTGCGCCCTTCGAAGGCAACGAGAATGAAGGCGTAGAGGAATTCGTTCCAGCTCAGGATGAAGCACAGGACCGCGGTGGCGGCGAGCCCGGGGGCCGACAGCGGCACCAGGATCCTGAGGAACGTGCCGAAGCGCGAATGGCCGTCCATCATGGCCGCCTCGTCGATCTCGCGCGGGATATCGGCGAAGAAACCGCGCATCATCCAGACCACCAGAGAGAGGTTGAACGTGGTGTGGGCCAGGATCACGGCGATCGGCTTGTCGGTGATGCCGAGCGTGGTGAACAACAGGAACATGGGCACCACGACCGAGACCGGCGGCGCCATGCGGGTGGTCAGGAAGAAGAAGAACAGGTCCTCCTTGGCCGGGAAGTCGAAGCGCGCGAAGACATAGGCCGCCGGCGCGCCGACGATCAGCGAGAGCGCGGTGCTGAACACGGCGACGATGACCGAGTTCCACACCAGCGGCAGATAACCCTTGTCGAGGAAGACGGTCGGATAGTGGTCGTAGGTCGGCGTGAACACCCAGACCGGCACATCGGCCAGCGCATCGAGCCTGGTCTTGAACGAGGTCAGCACGATCCAGAGATAGGGCAGGAGCAGGAGCATCAGCACGACGATGATCGCCGCCAGCGCCACGGTTCGCCACGGCGCCGTCATCGCGCCCGCCTGACCGGCCGGCCCTCGCCCCAGAACACCGCCTTGTAGAACACGGCGCAGAGGATCAGGACGACCAGATAGACCATGAAGGCGCAGACCGCGCCATAGCCAAGGTCCCAGTCCTTGAAGTTCACCCGATAGGTGTAGATCGACAACAGCTCGGTCGCCGTGCCCGGGCCGCCGCCGGTCAGGATGAAAACCTTGTCGAATTCCTTGAACGCGTCGATGCCCCGGAGCAGCAGCACGAGCGCGATGATCGGCCGCAACAGCGGCACCGTGATGTCGCGGAACAGCTGCAGCGGCCCGGCGCCGTCCATCACGGCGGCCTCGAACGGTTCGCGCGGCAGGCTCAGGAGGCCGGCAAGCAAGACCAGGGTCACGAACGGCGTCCACTGCCACAGGTCGATCGCCATGATGGCGGGCAGCACAAGGTTGGGATCGGACAGGAGTGCCGTGCGCAGGTCGATGATGCCGGCGAGCCGCAGATAGTGGGTCACCATGCCGAAATCGCCCTGCAGCAGCAGCTTCCAGATCAGCCCGACCGCCACCGGCGCCAGCATCATGGGCACGAGCAGAAGGGTCAGGATGAAGCGGCGGTGGCGGACGAAATGGAACAGGAGCAGCGCGATGCCGAAGCCCGCGGCGAATTCGATTGCCACGACGCAGACCACGAACTTCAGGGTCAGGACGAAACTGTGCCAGAAGATCTGATCTTCGCGCATCAGGCGGCGGAAATTGTCGAAGCCGACAAAGGCGCCGTCGCGGTCCGGCAGCGCGTAATGCAGGTCGGTGAAGCCGGTCCACACCATGTAGAAGAACGGACCGACCAGAATGAGAAGCAGGAGGAGGACGGAAGGGATCAGCAACAACGGCGCCATGCCGCGGTCGATGACCGCTCCCATCCTGCCTTGGGTCATGCCTCTATCCGTCCAGATGTCGACCGCACCCCGCCCCCTCGGCAAGGGAACGCGGCCCTACTGAGCCGAATATTTCATCGGCGCACAAGAGCCCAGAAGCTTGGAGATCTCGGCTGCCGCCGTGTCGAGCGCCGCCTTCGCCTCCTTCTGGTCCGACAGATAGCTGCTCAGCTCACGCACGAGAATGTCCGTGATCTGTGGCGATTCCGGAATGGTCGGCTTGGGCATCGCCACCGCGTTGGTGTCCATGGATGCCTTGGAATAGCTGATCTTCTGCACGCTCGGATCGGCATAGACGTCGGGCCGGGCACTGGCGCCGCCGTTGAGATGCTGATCGAGCTGCTGCTTCTGCTCCATCATCCACTGGATGAACAGATAGGCCGCCTCCTTCTGCTTGGAGTAGGCCGGGATCAGATAGGTCCAGCCCTCGACCTGGCCGATCTTGCCGCCCTTGCCCTGGGGCACGAGATCGAAACCCATCTTGCCGGCGACCGTGCTGGCCTTGGCGTCTTCGGCGACCGCATAGGTCGCGTCGTTCCACATGATCAGCTGATAGACCTTGCCCTGCTGCATCAGCGCCATGACGTCGTCCCAGAAATAGTTGAGCGTGTCGGCCGGTGCGAAGGCCTTCAGGCTCTTGTAGTATTCCAGGGAGGCAACGGCTTCCGGGCTGTTGACGATGACGGGCCCGCATTCGCTGCCCGACTTGGTTTCGAGCATGTCGCCGCCGAAGCTGTAGAGAAAGTTCAGCCATTCGTACCACAGGGCCTCGTGGCGCTTGCCCTGGATGGCGGTGCCGTAAAAGCCCTTGTCCGGCCGCGTGAACCACTCGGAAATATCGGTGTATTCCTTCCACGTGGACGCGGGCTTGAGATCATAGCCGTATTTGGCCTTGAAGCCCGCCTGCTCCTTCGGGTCGTTCAGGAGATCGTCGCGGTACCACATGTACATGGTGAGTGCGGTGAACGGAAAACCGTAGATCTTGCCCTCGTACCAGGAGATCTCTTTCCACAGGCCCTGGTAGAGTTGCTTCCCGGGCTGGAACGACGGATCGCGCAGGGCGGCATTTTCGAGATAGGGCTCCAATGCCTCGACATGGCCGTTCTTGACGAAACGGCCGAGCTCGCGATGCGGCTGCAGGATGAAGTCGTAGCGCCCGCGCTTGGAATTCAGATCGAGCATCACCTTGTTGACGGCTTCGGAGTGCTCGTACATCTCGATGACGACCTTGATGCCGGTGCGCTCCTCGAACTGGCCCTTGAGCTTGTCCATGGCTTCGAGCGGCGGCAGCGCCTCGCCGATGGTGCGGATCGTGACGCCCTTATAGGGTTTCGCCGCCTCTTCGAGGCTCCAAGAAAAGGCCTGGGTGGCGGAGAAGACCGCAAAGGAGACCGCGAAAGCCGCAACGCCCGAGCAAATCCGGCACGTGCTTGCGAGTGACAGTCTGAGCGTCATATCCACCTCCCCGTTCTTGTGCCCGCGCGCCGCTGCCACCGGGACCGATGGAGACGGTCTGCCGAGCTCAAATATCCTTCCCTGTCCAAAAAGCCCGCGCCCGGGGGTCTTTTCGGCGGCAATCACGGTATAGTGCTGATGTGGTACTTGCAATATATTTCTTGATAGTACAACATCATGCGCAGTTCCCCTGCGCGCGCAGCGGGTGATCAGGAGGCGAAGCCGTGGATTTCATCTTCATGCTGACACATGGCGACAAGACCGTTGCCAACTGCATTGAAGTATTTGAAAAAATTAGAGATATCGGTGTTTCCCACATCGGGTTCAAAGACCTCGGCGTCGACAAGGATATGCTCGCCGCGCTGACGGAGCAGATCAACGCGGCCGGCGTCACGTCTTACCTGGAAGTTGTGAGCACCACAGACGAGGGCGTCCGGAACTCCATTCGCACCGCCGCTGAAATCGGCGTAGACCGGGTGCTGGGCGGCCAGGACGTCGAGTTTGCGCTCGACGTCCTGCGCGGCTCAGGCACCAGCTACTACCCGTTCCCGGGACGCCCGGTCGGCCATCCGACCGAACTTCAGGGGACGGCGGAGGAGGTCGAGGCCGATTGCCGGCGGATGCGTGCCGCCGGCTGTCCGGGCGTCGACCTGCTCGCCTACCGGGCGACCGAGGCCGACCCGCTCGATCTGGTCCGCGCCGCCCGGACCGGCCTGGGCGACGGCTATCTGATCGTCGCCGGCAGTGTCGATTCGCCCGCCCGCATCCGGCACCTGGCGCAAGCAGGCGCGGATGCCTTCACCATCGGCACCGCGGTGTTCGAGGGCGTCTTCGCACCGGGCGACACATCGCTCGTTCACCAATGCAGGGAAATCCTCGCCGCCTGTGAAGAAGCGGCATGATTCCTGCTGGAGTATGCTCTAAACCGACCGGCAGGTCGGTCGAATCCGGATAGTTTGGCTCAGCTCATGACCAGTTCAGTGGACATGTTCGTCGTTGGAGGCGGCATCAATGGCGCGGCGGTGGCGCGCGACGCGGCCGGCCGCGGCCTCACCGTGCAACTGGCCGAGATGGGCGACTATGCCGGCGGCACGTCCTCGGCATCGTCGAAGCTCATTCACGGCGGCCTGCGCTATCTGGAAAGCTACGAGTTCGGACTGGTGCGGGCCTCGCTGAAGGAACGCGAGGTGATGCTGCGCATCGCACCGCACCTGGTCTTCCCGATGCGCTTCCTGCTGCCCATCACCAGCACCCAGCCGCGCCCGGCCTTCCTGGTGCGCCTGGGCCTGTGGCTCTACGACATGATGTCGGGACGCAAGCTTCTGGCGCCGTCCGGCCGCCTGTCGGCGCGCGAGGTCGAGGCCCTGCCCCGGCTGCGCAAGGAGGGCGTCAAAGCGGTCCTGCACTATCCGGACTGCTGGGCGGACGACGCGCGGCTCACGCTCGAGACGCTGCTCGATGCCCGTGACCGGGGCGCCGATATCGGCAATTACCGGGAGGTGACCGCCATCAGGCCGCTCGACGACGGCTACCTGGTCGAATACCGCGACCGGTCCGGCGCGCATGCCACGCGGGCGCGCTTTGTGGCCAATGCCGCGGGACCCTGGGCGGCCCGGGTGCTCGACCGCGCCGAGGACGCCGGACGGCCGCGCAGCCTCAGGTTCGTGCGCGGCAGCCATATCGTCATCAAGATGCCCGAACCGGCGCAAGCCGACGCCTATACCCTGCAGATCGACGACAAGCGCGTGGTCTTCGTGCTGCCGTGGCTCGGGCGCTATCTGATCGTCGGCACGACCGATGCCGATCACACGGCCGACCTGAGCGACGTCCAGTGCAGCGACCGGGAACGGGACTACCTGATCGACGGTTACAACCAGTTCTTCTCGCCCCCGGTCGGCGCCGACGACATCATCTGGACCTATGCGGGCGTGCGGCCGCTGATCGATGACGGCAATGCCAATCTGAGCGAGATCACCCGCGATTACGTGCTCGAAACCGAACCGCGCGGCAGCGGCGGCCTGGTCACGGTCTACGGCGGCAAGCTGACCACCCACCGCAAGCTGGCCGGCGACGTGATGGCGGAGCTGGCCGGTCTCGGCGCCAACCCGGGCCCGGAATGGACCGGGGACGCGCCGCTGCACGGCGGCGCGATGAGCCGGCCGGAGCTATCCGCACTGGCGGCGTCCGAAACCGTGCTCGAGCCCGCCATCCGGGAGCGCTGGGTCTTCACCTACGGTTCGGAGGCCGCCGCCCTGTTCGCGGCGGTGCGTGCCGAGCCCGCCCTGAGCGCGCAGGTCGTGCCGGGCATCCCCGAGGCCGAACTGATCCACGCGGTCGAGACCGAAGATGCGCGAACGGCGGAGGACTTCCTCTACCGCCGCACGAAACTGTTTCTCAGCCTCGACCCGCCGCAAACGGACACCGTGAAGGCCTGGTTCGAGACCTACCTCAGGGCGAAGGAAAGCTCCGATGAGCATGGACACGATCACCAGGCTGGTTGACGGCACGCTGCCGGACCCGGACGGCGGCGGTCCGCTCGCGGTGCCGACCCGGCGCGTGGTCATCGCAGACAGCCTGTCCGGCTACGAAGCCGAGCCGATCTGGGAGCTCGACCTCGAGCCGCCCTTCGCAGTGGTCTCCGACCCCCTCACCCATGAGGTCATGGGCGCCCGGGTCGAACGCGCGCTGGGCTCGATCGGCACGGTTCTGCCGGTGCGTCTCGGCGACCGGCCCCATGCCGACATGGAAACGGCGGAAGCGCTCATGGCGCAGACCTCCGGCGCGGCGACCATGATCGCGGTCGGCTCGGGCACAATCAACGACCTGTGCAAGCTCGCCACCGCACGGCAGAACAAGCGCTGTGCCGTCTATGCCACCGCACCGTCGATGAACGGCTACACCTCGGTCAATGCCGCGATCACCGAACGGGGCCTCAAGAAATCCCTCGCCGCGGTCGCGCCCGACGCGGTGCTCATGGACCTCACGGTGCTGGCCGCCGCGCCGGTGCGCATGATCCGCTCGGGCCTCGGCGATTCGGTCTGCCGGCCGACCGCGCAATCCGACTGGCTGCTGTCCCATCTCCTGTGCGACGGCCCTTACCGCAAGGCGCCCTTCGCGCTCTTCGCAGAGGACGAAGAGGCCCTGTTCGCAGAACCGGAAGCCCTGATCTCCGGGGATCTGGAAGCCATGGGCCGGCTCGCGCGCACCCTGGTGCTTTCCGGTTTCGGCATGACGCTGTGCGGCGGCAGCTACCCGGCAAGCCAGGGCGAGCACCTGATCAGTCACTATATCGAGATGATGGCGCCCGCGGACTGGCAGGAGGTGTTCCACGGCGAGCAGATCGCGGTCACCACATGCGTCATGGCACGC
>JBPCWF010000345.1:0-3647 GCA_051009775.1 Hyphomicrobiales bacterium
GAGTTTGATTTCATGATGCGTCGTCTTGCAAGCCTGAAGTTTGCGGCGGTTCTGTTCGCATTGTTATCTATTGCCGCGTGTTCGTCCGACCCCAAGAACGACGAAGTGACCTCAGGCGAGCCGGCAAAACCCGGCTCTGAGCGTGACTTCATCGTTAATGTCGGCGATCGCGTCTTTTTCGAAACCGACATCACGACATTGAACGACTCCTCCAGGGAGACCCTGCGGCGCCAGGCGGCGTGGCTGAAGCTCTATCCCAATGTCAAAATCCAGATCGAGGGCCATGCCGACGAGCGTGGCACCCGGGAGTACAATCTCGGTCTGTCGGCCAGACGCGGCAGCACGACCAAGGCGTTCCTGGTCAGCCAGGGCATAGACCCGTCACGGATTTCGACCATCGCCTACGGCAAGGAACGGCCGGTGGCGCTGTGCGATGCGGAATCCTGCTGGTCGCAAAATCGCCGCGCGGTGACGTTAATCACGTCGGGTGCCGCGTCCTGAGCGTTTAAGGCGTGTGCGGGTACTGCGCGTCGAAGCCTCTGCAAATCGATTGCCGTCAACCGGCGCACAGGTGTGTTTGCGTTCGTGACAGCTGTTCGAACCGGCCGGGGCGGCCTATATTGCGCGTGGATGGGATGACTTTGCCGACGCATGTCATAAAACTCGGAGAACTGTGGTGAGATCCTTCAAGCCGTTCGGGCTGGCCGTCGCCGTGCATCTGGCCGTGGCCGCCGGTCTTGGTTCCGCATCTGCCGTCGCGCAGAGCAGTTCGCAGTGGGATTCGCTCTATGACCGGATCATCCGCCTGGAACACCGCCTGAGATCGGTCGAGGCCAATGGCGGCGGCTATCAGACGGAGGCCGTGGCCGGGGACCCCGCCGCCAGCGCCCAGATGTCGTTGCGGCTCGACCGGCTGGAATCCGACCTGAGGACGCTTCTGGGCCAGGTGCAGGAGCTTGCCCATCAGGTCAAGCAGCTCAACAAGCGGCTCAAGCAATCGCGCAGTGACCGTTCGGGGAACAACAACCGGACGACCACATCGACCGCCGGCACGCAGACCGCCGACGCACAGACCGCCACGGAAGGCTACACCCTGCCGAATTACGGCGATCTGAGCACGCTCGGACAGTATCCCGAAGATGCCGACACGGACGATGTCAGGGAGACCGTCGGCGATCTCAACCAGGCGCCCGGGCCGCAGGTGCTGGGCACCATCCCCCAGACGGCGGCCGAGGGCCAGGGCGAAACGCTGGGCGCGGTGCCCGACCCGGTCGAGGCCAAGCCCCTGGACGGCGCGTCGGACGGCCCGGACGCGCTTTACGAGAATTCCTACAACGACATGCTCAGGCGCCGGTTCGGCGCCGCCGAACAGGGCTTCCGCACCTTCCTGAAGAAGCACGGCAAGCATGAGCTGGCGGGCAACGCCCAATACTGGCTCGGCGAAACCTATTACGCGCGCGGCCGTTACAAGCAGGCGGCCAAGGCGTTTCTCGAGGGCTACCGGAAATACAAGAAAAGCCCCAAGGCGCCGGACAGCCTGCTGAAGCTCGGCATGTCGCTGAAACAGCTTGGACAAAAGCAGCACGCCTGCAAGACATTCGCCCAGGTCAAGCGCCAGTTCCCGAAAGCCTCGGCGAACGTCAAGAATCTGGCCACCAAGGAGCACCGGCGGACCGGGTGCAAGGCTTGAAGTTGGATCACGTCGTGAGCCCTGAGGAAGCCCTGGAAAACGTTCCGGGAGCCGCACACTATGCCGTTGCCGTCTCCGGCGGGTCCGACAGCATGGCGATGCTGCGGCTCGTCGCGGAGGCGCGCACCGTCCTGCCGGCTTTTGCGGACGCCCAGGTCACGGCATTGACGGTCGATCACGGTCTGCGCCCGGAGGCGGCGGAAGAGGCCGAGCGGGTCGGCATGTGGTGCGGGCGGCGCGGCATCGGCCATGCAACGCTGGTCTGCGGCGAGGCGCTTCCCGCAAGCGGCGTTCAGGCGGCGGCGCGCACGGCGCGCTACCGGCTGATGACCGACTGGTGCCTCGGCAACGGCGCGGACGTGCTTCTCGTCGCGCATACTCTGGACGATCAGGCGGAGACAGTCCTCATGCGGCTTGCGCGCGGCAGCGGCGTCGACGGGCTCAGTGCGATGGCGCCCGTGACCATGCAGGACGGCATTGCCGTCGCCCGGCCGCTGCTCGGTGTTTCGCGCCAGCAGCTCAAGACCTATCTCGGCGCCGTCGGACAGGACTGGATCGACGATCCGAGCAATGACGACGAGCGGTTCGAGCGGGTGCGCATTCGCAAGGCCCTGCCGGAGCTTGCCGCGCTCGGCCTCACGCCGGAACGGCTGGCGGCCACCGCGCGCCGGCTGCAGCGCGTGCGCGACATGCTCGACAGTGCGGCGAGCGCGGCGATGCGCCGTCATGTCAACGCGTTTGACGCCGGCTGCTGCTCGATCGCGCGTGAGCTGTTGCGCCTGGAACACGAGGAGACCGTGCTGCGCGTGCTTGCCCGGTGTCTGTGCGCGGTCGGCGGCGAGCCCTATGCGCCGCGGCAACAGGCGCTGGAAACGCTGCTTGAGGCGCTGGCCGGCGGACCCTGCCGGCGAACCCTTGGCGGCTGCCGCATCGTCGGCGGGCCGGAAACCATCATGATCACGCGCGAGCCGGGCCGCATGCCGGCCGAGCCGCTTGCGCTCGACATCGGCACCGCGGCCCTTTGGGACCGGCGGTTCCGGGTGTGCGCGGAGCTCGGTGCGACCGGCGCGATGGACCGAAATGGGATCTCGGTGCGCCCTCTCGACGCACGGGGATGGGCGGTTCTCAAGGCCCGGGGCTATACCTGTCCGAAAGATTTACGCGATAGTTTGGTGTCGTTTTGGCAGGATGATGCGCTGCTCGCGGTGCCTCATCTCAGTTATCGTAAGGAAGAACTCGATCCGGAATCACGGTTTACCGCGGATTTCTGCAATTTTGCGCTGCTTGACGGCGCACATCGCAGCGGTTTTCCGGAGGTCCGATGAAAGTAAACGGATCCGGTCATGCATTTGCCGTCAGAGACTTGGCACGGCCTTTGCGACCGGTTAGGAATTCGCCTCAGGCTGGCCTTGGCAAAGGCCTTGGCCATGCCTATTTTATGGGGTGAGTGAGGAAGTATTGCGGGTCGGCCATCCGGGCGCGGGTGGTGGCTGCGTATCTTTTCGACTTTGAAAGGACGGGTTTCAGTGAACAACTTCAGAAATTTCGCCGTATGGGTGATCATTGCGCTGCTGCTTGTGGCGCTGTTCAACCTGTTCCAGAGCCCGGCGACGCGCGGCACCGCGGATGAAATCAGCTATTCCAGGCTGCTTGCGGAAGTCGACAACGGCAATGTCCAGGACGTGACCATTTCGGGTGAGAAGATCACCGGCAAGTTCAAGGGCGGACAGACGTTCTTCACCAACATGCCGAAAGACGCCAACCTGGTCGACCGCCTGCATGAAAAACGCGTCGAGATCACCGCCAAGCCGTCCAAGGACGGCGTGCCGTCGCTGATCAGCGTGTTCGTCTCCTGGTTCCCCATGCTGCTCCTGATCGCGGTGTGGATCTTCTTTATGCGCCAGATGCAGTCCGGCGGCGGCAAGGCCATGGGCTTCGGCAAGTCCAAGGCCAAGCT
>JBPCWF010000346.1:0-5005 GCA_051009775.1 Hyphomicrobiales bacterium
TCACGCGAGCAAATCCAGCTGCAGATCGGATTTCCTCAACATCGCGAGTGGGTCGAACTGTTTGAAGCCTGGTGGGCGCGCGGTTTCCGGTCCTGGAAATCGCGGGCACCTGCGGAGGCGACACTCAATTTCCTGTGCGAACTCGGCCCGAAGGAATATGCCATGACCGGGCCGGATGGTTATGAGTTGTCCGACCGCTGGGCCGAAGCGCAGGCGATCATGGCCCGGGTACGAGAGATCTGGCGGGATTGCTGACACTGCGTCGTCTTAGGCCGGGTATCGATTAAGCCGGCCATTGCGGCCAGGCCCGACTTGTCGCAACAGGTTTGCCTGGACTTGTCGCTCCTGTTCCGGATAGTTCGGACTCATGGTCGGATTCGCCTCCACTCGTGCGGCGCATCCGGCGGCGAGCGGGCATCAGGGAACGGGGCGGCGAAATGCGGATCCTGCGCGTAATCCTTCTGTTGGCGGTTGCGGCTTCGGGCATCGGTCTTGCCGCCGACACCTTGTTGCACAGTCCCTTCCGGTTCGAGCTTACGGCGGGGGTCGGGTTCTTCGTGGCCGCCGTCGTGATTGCGGCGCTCGTCTTCCACGCAATCCGCAAGGGGACGATGCCGTTCCGCTGCTGGTATCTGGTGCCGGTCATTCTCGGCGTCGGTGTCGGCTTGCTCGGCGGGTACAACCTGCGCGGCTTTCTGAGTGACGTCTCGGCTTTTTCGCTCGGTGTCGGTGCAGCGCTTGTCAGTTTCGCAGCGCTTCAGTTCTGGGCGGACAGGCAGGGCCGGCGCGACTGGTACGGACTTGCCGTCCTCGCTGCCATTGTGCTTGTGAACGGCGCGGCCGGGGCTTTCTTCTGGTACGGCGGATAGGCGCGCGGCGTTCAAAGAGGCAGTCGATGACGGACAATGAGCGCGACGGCGCGAAGGAAACAGGCACGGAACCCGGCGGAACCACTGGCACCGGGCCGCAGGACACCCAGCACTTGCGCGACGCCATCCTGTCCCTGGTGAACGCACGTTCCGCCCAGGCCCAGGCCAGTCAGTATGACTGGAAGGTCGCCGTGGCCGCGATCGGCGCCGCGAGGGATGTGGTCCAGTCGGTGCCGGTCGATCTGGAGCCCCGCGACTATGCCGGTGAGGTCGTTGAACGGCTGAGATCGCTGGTTCTGACCTATCACGATCCCGATGGCGACTACACCTCGGGCAAAGGCGTTATCGGCGACGTCTGCTTCGACGTTCAGAGCTTTGTCGACAGGGAACGGGACGGGGAGCCGGACTGAGTCAAAAGGCAGTGTTCAGGCGTCTGCTTCCAATAAATCCGGCGGTATGATAGCTTTTTTCGATTGTCCCGGAGTTCGGTTTGCGCGGCTTGCCGAGGCCTAAGACCTGAGCGGCCAGTGTCACCGGAGGGATAACAATAGAGCGCGATCCGCCTGCACCTGGCGGGACGGCATGGCGCCACGGTAAAGTCGGGGAGGAACCATGGGCAAAGCTTCATTTTTGGGAAGATCAACTGTTGCGGTCATCGCCGCGTGCGTGATTGCACTCGGGGCGACGACGCTGAGCGTGGCCCAGGAGCCGAAACAGGGCGGCACGCTGGTCGCGGCCTTTTCGGCCGATCCGGGCGGCTTCGACCCCGCGCGGGGCCCGAGCGGCATGTCGCATATCGCGATCGAGCAGGTCTTTTCGACGCTCCTGCTTCTGGATGAAAACGCCAAACCTTATGGCGGGCTCGCCCACACCTGGTCGTCGTCCGAAGACGGCCTGACCTGGACTTTCAAGCTGCGCGAGGGCGTCAAGTTCCACAATGGCGAGGCGCTGACCGCCGAGGATGTCGCCTTTACCTTCGACCGCATCCGCAAGCCCGACTCCGGTTACGCCTATCTGTCTCAGGTCGAGACCATCGAGAAGGTCACCGCGGTCGACGATCTGACCGTGGAGTTCAAGCTCAGCCGGCCGACCGGACCGTTCGAGATCTACATGGCATTTCCGGGCTCCTCGATCGTGCCGAAGGACCTGGTCGAATCCGGCTGGGACCTGAATGCCAAACCGGTCGGCTCCGGCCCGTTCAAGTTCGTCTCGTACGAACCCCGCTCGGTGATCAAATTCGAGCGCAACCCGGACTACTACGAGAAGGGCAAGCCTTATTTCGACGCGATGGAATACCGCATCATTTCAGATCCCACCGCGCTTTCGAACGGCATGAAATCCGGCGAAATCCATTTCTCCAACGAGGTGCCGCCGAAGGACTGGAAGGCGATCACCGGCCAGGAAGGCATGGTCGATGCGGCGCTCGAAGGCTCGCGCTATTACTGGCTGGTTCCCAACCACAAGCAGGAGCCGCTCGGCAACGCCAAAGTGCGCCAGGCGATCGCGGTCGCGCTCAATCGCGAGGCCATCGTCAGGGGCGCGTTCTACGGCCAGGCAACGCCTATCGTCGGCGGCGTGATACCGGAATGGAACTGGGGTTATGCCGACATCGACTTCTTCAAGCCGAAAGGCGATATCGAGGCGGCGAAGAAACTGCTGGCCGAAGCCGGCGTCGAACCGGGCGCCGAAATCAAGCTGACCATGGTTTCGTCCTGGCCGCCGATGATGTCGATGGCGCCGATCATTCAGGCCAACCTGTCGCAGATCGGCTTCAAGGCCACGATCGACACCATGGAGGTGCCGCGCTACTGGGACGAGGTCTGGGGACCGAGCAAATTCGATCTCACCGCCATGTACTGGCTGAGCCCGCTGGCCGACCCGGATGACTTCGTCACCAACACCTATCTGAGCACCTCGCCGGTGAACACCCAGAAGGGCGGGTCGAAGAAGATGGACGACCTCCTGCAGAAGGCGAAATCGGCCGTGACAAGGGACGAGCGCAAGGCGCTTTACCGTGAGCAGCAGAAACTGTCGCTGGAGACCATGGACGTGGTTCCGCTGGTCAATGGCTGGGTGCTGGCCGCCCATACCGACCGGCTGAAGAACTTCAAGCCGATGCGCACCGGGTTCCTCAAGACCCTCAAGGACGCCTGGCTGGAATAGGGCGGTTCGCAGGTTCCACATGAGCGGGCCGGCCGGCATCGGCCGGCCCATGAACTGAAGGCCGTCGTGTGACCCGCCTGATCACTATCCGCATCCTGAGTTTCATTCCGACGCTGATCATCGCGTCGATGGTGCTGTTCGTGGCCGTCAACGTGGTGCCCGGATCGGCCTCCAAGGCGGCGCTCGGCATTCATGCCACGCCGCAGGCGGTCAAACGGTTCGAACACCAGCACGGACTGGACCGGCCCCTTGCGGTGCAGTATCTGGAATGGGCCGGAAAGGCGGTCAGGGGCGATTTCGGCGTGTCGTTCCAGAACGCCGTGGCGGTCGGGCCGGAGGTCATGAAACGTCTTCCGGTCACCCTGCAACTGGCCGCGATGGCGTTCGTGGTTGCCGTCGGTCTGGCCATTCCGCTCGGCGCGCTCGCCGGCTTCTATCACCAGCGCGGACCTGACGGCGTCATCACCACGCTTGCAACCCTGTTCGGCTCAATTCCGAATTTCTGGCTGGCGACATTGCTGGTCTACCTGTTCTCGCTCTATCTGGGCTGGCTGCCGACCGGCGGCTTCGTGCCCTATGGGCAGGACCCGCTCGCCAACCTGCGCTCCATGCTGCTGCCCTGCATCTCCCTCGGCGTGGTCTCTTCAGGTCTGCTGATCCGCATCATGCGCACGTCTCTCATCGAGGTCATGACCTCCAATTTCATCGAAACAGCGAGAGCGAAGGGGGTTTCCGATTTCAGGCTGGTCACGGTGCACGCCCTGCGCAACGCGCTCATTCCGTTCCTGACGGTGGCCGCGGTCGAGTTCGGGTTTCTGGTCGGCAGCGTTGTGATCATCGAGGACGTGTTCCGGATTCCGGGCATCGGCTCGCTGGTGCTGGTCGGCATCATCAACCGCGACTATCCCGTCCTGCTGGCGGCCGCGATGATGATCACGCTGATCGTGCTCGTGACCAACCTGGTGGTGGATCTGCTGGCGACGGTCATCGATCCGCGCCAGGTGCGCGCGCGCCGTTGAGGGGCCCGGGCGATGCGGCGGATAAACTGGCGAAAACACGGTCTCCTGATCTTCAGCCTGCCGATGGTCGTGCTCCTGTTCGGCGCATCGGCGTTCTCAAGCTGGCTGGCGCCCTACGATCCCTACTATCTCGACGTCCTGTACATGCTGGAGGGGCCGTCCGGACAGCACCTGCTCGGGACCGACGAGCTTGGCCGCGATGTTCTGTCGCGCACCATCCACGCTTCGCAGATCTCCATAGTGGTCGGTCTTGTCGCGGTTGGCATCGGTATGACGGGGGGGACCATCATCGGCGTCCTCGCGGCCTATTTCGGCGGCATCTTCGACAACCTGCTGATGCGCGTGATGGACATCCTGTTCTCGTTTCCCGCGATCCTTCTCGCGGTCATTCTGATGGCCAATCTGGGGACAAGCATTCTCAACGCCATGCTGGCGATCGGGATCATCTTCATACCCGGATTCGCGCGGCTGACCCGTGCCGTGACCCAGACCGTCCAGCGCCAGCAGTACCTGGAGGCAGCGCTGTGCATCGGCGTTTCCGGCCCGCGGCTGATCTGGCGCGAGATCCTGCCCAATGTGTTCGGTCCGGTGGTGGTGGAGGCGGCGGTGGCCTTTTCCTATGCGGTGCTGCTCGAAGCGGCCCTGAGCTTCCTCGGGCTCGGCGCGCAGCCGCCCGAACCGTCATGGGGCAACATGATCAGCACCGGCCGCGGCTTCATCGAACAGGCGCCCTGGATCAGCATCGCCCCCGGCATGGCGCTGTTTCTGTGCGTCTTCAGTTTTAACATTCTGGGCGACGGGCTGCGCGACCTGCTCGACCCCAAGCTCAATGAGTAGGACAGTCATGCAGGATGCCCAAACGGCCGGCGGCGACGTTCTGCGCATCGACGGCCTGACCATCGAGCTTTCCCGCGGCCGCGCAGATGTGTGTTCGATCGTCGACGATGTCTCCCT
>JBPCWF010000347.1:0-3229 GCA_051009775.1 Hyphomicrobiales bacterium
AACGATGGCAATGGAGTCGTGGATCTGGACCTGAGGGCTGCGGCCGTCGACGGTGAGTTCGTGTATGCCGGCTCCAACCTGCTGTTTCAGGCCGCCGATGCGCTTCATGAAGAACTCGTCCAGGTTGGAGCCGACGATGGCCAGGAACTTGACCCGCTCCAGCAGGGGCGTGCGGTCGTCCTCGGCCTCATGCAACACACGCTTGTTGAACTCCAGCCATGTCAGTTCGCGGTTCAGGTAGAGTTCGGGCGCCCTGAGGTTTTTACCGGTTTCGGCTTCCGAGCGGGCGGCTTTGTCCGCGGCTTCCCTGGCTTTCAGGGCAGCGCGTTCCGCAGCGGCTTTCGACGCCGCAGCGGCGTGGGCCGCCGCTGCTGCTGCTTCCAGTTTCTCAGCCGCTTTCGCCGAGGCGCGCGTGTCGTCGACAGCCGCTTCCGTCACCGTGCGCGCCCTGCCGACAGTGGCCTGGGTCTCATTCAACGACTGTCCGGCTTGTCCTTTTGCACCCCGTACCGCGGTTTCCGCTTTCCGTGCCGCCAGTTCGGTTCGCTTCACCGCACCCGCTGCTTCCTCGACCTTTTTCGCCGCGGCCAAAGCTTCGGCCTTGGCCTGACTGGCCAGCGCCGCCACGTTCATTGCCGCCGCCTCCGCGGCTGCTTCCCTTGCTTCAGCCTCCTTGGCGAGCTTGGCCAGGCGCCGTTTGTCCGTCTTGATCGAGCGCGCCGCAGGTTTTCCGGTGCGCTCGGCCTGTGCAACCTGGATTTCGGCACCCTTGGCCTTGGCGCCCGCCTTGATGGCGAGCATTTCCGTTTCGCGGGCCTCAACCGCCGCCAGCTCGCTCTCGGTCGCCAGTTTCGCCGCGCGTGCGGCCATCTGCTCGGCTGCGGTTGCCGCTTTGGCGGCCGACTTGGCTTCCTTGTCAGCGGTCGCGACGGCGCGGCTGAGCGCGGTTCGCGGATGCCCGCGCTCGGCCTCGGCCAGAGTGGCTCCGGTCGCCGCTTTGGTCTTTGCGACGGATTTCGCAGCGCATGCCGTCTGGTCGGCGGCCTTGGACGCTTTCTTGCGGGATTTCGCGGCCGCGACGGACGCGCGTCCGGCCACTGTCGTTGTGTCCCGTGTGTTGGGTGGGAGAATGTTGTTCTCTGGCTCTTCGTCGCTTGTCTCGTCCATCGGTTGGTTTTTTGCGTCTTGCATGGTCTCCCCCCTTTTATATTCAACACTTGCCGCAACTATTACACGTCTATTGCGTCAGATTTTAGCGGACCGGTGCGGAGCGCGACTTAATCCAGATCAATTACCGCCCAGACAAGCAATGCCACTATTGATCTCGAAGGCATTGACCGGTCAGCTTGTCCCTCTTGATAGTGCTTTCCTGACAAGTGGGGCCATCCCATCCAATGCCGCCGGTCGGGTGGCGGTCGAACAACAGTAGGCCTTGTCTGGTCTTCCGCCGTTTGAGGCATCGTAATAGTACGCAGCGGCATTTCAAGCCGCGCCCGGTCGGTCGCCGGATTAGGGTGGCACGAGTCGGCTGAGAGAGGAGCTCGTCGGGATGCTGGGGTCGATCCGCGGTGCGATTGTGCTTCTTGGCGGGACACTGCGCGATCTTGCTCCGATTATCCTGATCATCGCTTTCTTCCAGATCGCCGTGTTGCGCCGGCCGGTGGACAACCTGGCGGACATCGCGGTTGGTTTTCTGTTTGTCATGCTCGGGCTTGCCGTCTTCGTGCGCGGGCTGGAGATGGCTCTGTTCCCGCTGGGCGAGGCGCTGGCCAACGCCTTTGCGCAGAAAGGTTCCCTGTTCTGGCTGATGAGCTTCGCCTTCGGACTTGGCTTCGGCACCACGGTGGCAGAGCCGGCGCTGATCGCGGTCAGCGAGGAGGCCGCCGAGGTCATGGCGGCGGCCGGCGTCATCGCAACGGGCGAGGCTAGCGAAGAGGGTTACGCCAATGCCCTGCGCTATACCGTTGCCATCTCGGTCGGCAGTTCCCTGGTTCTCGGCGTCCTGCGGATCCTGAAGGGATGGCCGATCCAGTGGCTGATCATCTCGGGCTACATGCTGGTCCTGGTGCTGACCATGATCGCGCCGGAAGAGATCGTGGGCATCGCCTATGACTCAGGCGGGGTCACGACCTCGACCATCACGGTGCCGCTGGTCACCGCCCTCGGCGTCGGGCTTGCAAGTGTGATCAAGGGGCGCAATCCGATGATTGACGGGTTCGGGCTGATTGCCTTTGCCAGTCTGATGCCCATCGTCTTTGTTCTGATCTTCGGCGTGGTGACCAGCGCATGACCGCGGATCTCATTCAGGAACTGGCCCGGACGCTGCTGTCGACGCTGTTTGACGTCATACCGATCGCGGCCATTCTGGTCGGATTTCAGATCGGCGTGCTGCGCCAGCGGATCCCGAACTTGCGCCGGGTGCTCGTTGGATGCGTCTATGTGGTGCTGGGGCTCGGCTTCTTCCTGTTCGGCCTGGAACGTGCGCTGTTCCCTCTGGGCGAAGAGATGGCGCGTCAGTTGACAGACCCCGCGTTCCTGGGCCGGGGTGCTGCGGGGGCGGAGCTGAACTGGCAGGACTACCACTGGGTTTATCTCTTTGCCTTCGCGGTCGGGTTTGCGACCACGATTGCGGAGCCCGCGCTGATCGCCGTTGCGATGAAGGCGCGCGAAGTCTCGGGCGGCGCCATCGGCGCCTGGGGCCTGCGCATCGCGGTCGCGCTCGGCGTTGCCGCCAGCCTTGCGCTCGGCACGCTGCGGATCGTGACGGGCACGCCACTCCATCTCTACATGATCGCGGGCTATGCGGTCGTTGTGGTGCAGACATATTTCGCGCCGCGGATGATCGTGCCGCTTGCCTACGATTCCGGCGGTGTCACGACGTCCACCGTCACGGTGCCGCTGGTTACGGCTCTGGGGCTGGGGCTTGCCTCCGGCGTTCCGGGGCGCAGCGCGCTTCTAGACGGGTTTGGGCTGATTGCCCTTGCCAGCCTGTTCCCTATGATAACCGTCATGGGCTATGCGCAGATGAGCGGTTGGCTGGCGCGCCGGAGCGGCGGCGCCACGTCTGAATTGAGTCCCAGCAATGGAGGACGCGGCCAATGAAGTTCAAGCTGATCGTGGTGATGGCCGAGGACGATCTCACCGACAAGGCGATCGAAACCGCGCGCGCCAATGGCGCCACCGGGTGCACTGTCATCACCAGCGCCCGCGGCGAAGGTCTGAACCCGGC
>JBPCWF010000348.1:0-4128 GCA_051009775.1 Hyphomicrobiales bacterium
GTGTTTCAGATGCCCGACGTTGCGATCAACCCGGCCCACCGCGTGCGTGACGTGCTCGGCCGTCCGCTACAGCATTTCCTTGGCCTCGACGCCGATGCGCGCAAGGCGCGCGTTGCCGAACTGCTCGAGATGGTCGAGCTGCCGGCCGAGTTCGAGTCCCGTTTCCCGGGCGAACTCTCGGGCGGCCAGAAGCAGCGGGTCAACCTGGCCCGTGCGCTCGCCGCCGAGCCCGACGTCATTCTATGCGACGAAGTCACCTCGGCGCTCGACACGGTGGTGGGCGCGGCGATCATCACCCTGCTCAAGGATCTCGAGGCGCGGCTCGGCGTCGCCAACGTGTTCATCAGCCACGACCTCTCGACCGTCGCCTCCTTCGCCGACCGCATCGTCGTGCTCTATGCCGGCCGCGTGGTCGAGCAGGGCCCGACCGGTGAAGTCCTGGCCGCGCCGCACCATCCCTACACCAGGCTGCTTCTGTCATCGGTGCCGGAGCTCGAGACCGGCTGGCTCGAAGACGTCATGCAGACGCGCGAAGCCGCTGCGGGACTCGCCGGCGCCGTGCAGATGACCGATGTCGGCTGTCCGTTCGCCAACCGTTGCCCCCTGGCGATCGACGGCCTGTGCGACACGGAGCAGCCGCCCCTGCGCAGGCCCACCCCCGGCCTTGAGATCCACTGCCACAGGGAAATCGGCGATCTCTAGCGCATGTCTCCCGAAAGTGGGCACCGGTTTCGGGATAAAGACATGCTTTAACAAAGAGCTAGGACGATGACGCGAATCAGAATGATCGCGACACGCTTTAGCGCATCCCGGCCGGCGGCGGCCGTCGCCTGAGGCCCGAGAGTGCGTTTCCGGCGATCGCGGCGAGCAGGATGGCGCCGCCGAGCAGCGTATAGGTGCCGGCGGTCTCGCCCAGGAACGCCCACACCCAGAACGGTCCAAGCACCACTTCCGTCATCGACAAGAGCGCCAGTTCGGCCGCCGGCACGACGCGTGAGCCAATGGTGTAGATCGACAATCCGGTGCCGAGCTGGACGATGCCGAGCGTCAGGGCAAGCGAGGCGTCTTTACCCGAGACCGCGAGCCCATCGCCGGTCGCCAGGCACACGATGGCAGCCAGCACGGTGGCGAACAGGCCGCCGTAGCAGACCACGGGCAGCATATCTGTCGTGTGTCCCCGCCTCAGCGCAATGGTGAAGAAGGCGAAGCCAAGTGCCGACATGACGGCGGCCGCATTGCCCCAGACATGACCGAACGAGATCGCCTCGGTCACCATCAGAAGGATGCCGGCGGCAGCGATCGCGATGGCGATCCAGGTCGCGCGGCGCACCCGCTCGCCGAGCAGCGCCCAGCCCAGGACCGCCGCGAAGAACGGCGCCGAGGCGAACAGGAACATGGCATTGGCGACCGTGGTGCCGAGGATCGACATGATGCTGCCGGCGAACGCGGCAACCAGCGCAATGCCGCCGAGCACGCCGGTCGACCCGGCTTCGCGGAACACCCGGCCCGGCCAGCCGCCCGACCGGATCGCAAGGACCGCAAACAGGAACACCGTAAGGGACAGCGAGCGGTAAAACAGGATCTGCCAGGCGCCAGCCCCGTCCATCAGCCGGATGACCAGACCGATCGACGACCAGAACACACCCGCGAGCAGCACCAGGAGGATGCCGCGGGAATGGCTGAGCCCGCGCGGCGGGCTGTGGACGGCGCTGGTCATGATTGAAAAACGGTTCCTTACACGATTGGCGGCAGAAATCATATCTGCCCATGCGCGACGGGCCACGTGAACAATAGTCATTGACCCCGTCGGATTTCGATATTGACACATCTGGCTGCCGACGATCCTAATTGACGGCACATGTCCGCAGGAACCGCTCCGATGACCGCTGAACCCGCGTTTCCCACCGAAGAGCTTGACGCCCGCCTCGCCGCCGTGCGCCGCGAAATGGCTGCCCGTGACCTTGACGGCCTGATCGTCACTTTGCCGGAAAACATCTACTACCTGACCGGTCTCGACCACTGGGGTTTCTTCGCCTGTCATGCTCTCATCGTGCCGCGCGAAGGCGGACTTGCGCTGATGGCGAGGGCGATGGAGCGCATCACCGTGGAAAACCAGGTGACCGGCGTCGAGTTCTACGGTCACGGTGACGACGAGGAACCGGCCGATTTCATCGTCCGGGCCCTGGCCGACCGGAAGCTCGACAGCGCGCGGCTGGGCATGGAAAAGCGCAGCCTGTTCCTGACGCCGCGGATCGCGGAACTGGTGATCGCGGCGACCCCGCGCGCCGAATGGCATGATGCATCGGGGCTGATAGACGGTTTGCGCCTGATCCAGTCGCCGCTTGAGCAGTCCTACACCCGCAAGGCGGCGGAGGCCGCGGAAGCGGGCACGCTCGCGGCGGTCGGGGCGATCCGTGACGGCGCCACCGACTATGAGGTTGCCGCCGAATGCCATCGCGCAATGATCCTGGCCGGCAGCGAGTATCCGGGCTTCGGCCCATTCATCCGGCCGACGAGCCGCCTCGGCGAAGAGCACACCACCTGGCGAGGCGAACGGTTCCACAGGGGCGATGCGGTGTTTCTTGAGCTTGCCGGGGCCTATCGGAGGTATCAGGCGCCCATGGGCCGGCTGGTTTATGTCGGCGAAGCTCCGGCGCAGGCGCACGAGGCCGCCGCTCTGGCGATCGACGGCATGGCCGCCATCGTCGCGGCGCTCAAACCCGGAGCGCGGGCGGGCGATATCTATCAGGCCTGGCAGGATATCGCACGTGGTGCAGGCTTGACAGACTACCGGCGACACCACTGCGGCTATCTGGTTGGGGTCGGTTTCCCGCCGAGCTGGACCGGCGGCAGCGCGGTCACCAGCTTGAAGCCCGGCAGCACTCTCCAACTCCATGCGGGCATGGTGTTTCACGCCCATTCCTGGTTCACCGACACGGGCCGCGGCGACGACTTCAGCTATTTCATCTCGAACGCCGTGCTCATGACCGAGACCGGTGGCGAGGTGCTGACCCGCGAAACCCCGGAAACCCTGCAGGTCAGGTAAGGAGACGCCGCAGCCGAAAGGGCCGCGGCGTCCGCATCGCTATTGTGCGCCCTGGCCTTTTTCGGTGGCATTCACCAGGCAGGCCATATTGCCGTAGGGGTGCTTGTTGTCATGCATCAGCTGGTGGGCGTGGCCGATCTCGTCGAATGTGAAGGTGCCGGACAGGCATGGATCGACCTTCTTGTCGATCAGGAGCTGGTTGACTGCGGCGGCCTGTTCGTCGTTTGACAGATGCGAACCCTGGAAGCGCTTCTGCATCATCCAGTGGTAGCGCAGGTCCATGGTGACGTTATAGCCGGTGGTGCCGGCGCAGATCACGACCATGCCGCCGGTGTCGCACACGAAGTCCGAGGTCGGCAGCGTCGCCTCGCCCGGGTGCTCGAACACGATCTTCGGGTTCTTGCGTTCGCCGACCGCGTCCCAGATCGCCTTGCCGAAGCCGCGCGCGCCCTTCATCCATTGGCCCCATTCCTGGCTCGAGGTGTCGGGCATGGTGCCCCAGTGGTCGAAATCGTTGCGGTTGACGACGCCGACCGCGCCGTGGTCGAGGCAGAACTGGCGTTTGTCCTCGCTGGAGACCACCGCGACGGCCTTGCCGCCCTGGGCCGCGACGATCTGCATCGCGATCGAGCCGAGCCCGCCGGCGGCGCCCCAGATCAGGACCACGTCGCCCTCCTCGACGATATGCGGCGACCAGCCCATGAGCATGCGATAGGCGGTCGAGGCGCACAGCAGATAGCACGCCGACTGCTCCCAGGTCAGGTGCTTTGGCCGTGGCTGAATCTGGTGCGACTGGGCCTTGGCGAACTGGCAGTAGGAGCCGTAATTGGTCTGGTAGCCCCAGATCCTGACCGTCGGCGCCAGCATCGGGTCTTTGCCTGACAGCACCCAGGGGTCGTCCGGCTCCCACCAGCCCGAATGGACCACCACTTCCTGGCCGATTTCGACATCGTCGACCTCCGAGCCGACCGCCCAGACGATGCCGGAACAGTCCGATCCGCCGGCGTGGAAGTCTTCCGGCTCGCCCTTTTTCTGCCGGTCGGCGATGACGTCGACCGGATAGCCGAGTGCCGCCCACACGT
>JBPCWF010000349.1:0-2988 GCA_051009775.1 Hyphomicrobiales bacterium
GCCGGCCTGATTGCCCCGGACGACAAGACCTTCGCCTATTCGAAGGATCTGCCTCGCTCGCCCAAGGGGGCGGACTGGGATAACGCCATGGCCTATTGGCAAACACTGCACAGCGACGAGGGCGCGGTGTTCGACGCCGAAGTCACACTCGATGCCGCCAACCTGCCGCCGATCGTGACCTGGGGCACCAGCCCCGAGGACGTCTCGTCGATCAACGGGGCGGTGCCGGACCCGGCATCGGTCGAAGACGAGGGTAAGCGCAAGGCGATGGAGCGCTCGTTGAATTACATGGGTCTTGAGCCCGGCACCCCGATGACCGACATCGCGGTCGACCGGGTGTTCATCGGCTCGTGCACCAACGGCCGTATCGAGGACCTGCGCGCCGCGGCCAAAGTGGTCGACGGCAAGCAGGTCAGCGAACACGTCAATGCCATGGTCGTGCCCGGCTCTGGACTGGTGAAGGCGCAGGCCGAAGCGGAAGGGCTCGACCGGATCTTCACCGCCGCCGGTTTCGAATGGCGCGAGCCCGGCTGTTCCATGTGCCTCGCCATGAATGCCGACAAGCTCAATCCGCAGGAACGCTGCGCGTCGACATCCAACCGCAATTTCGAAGGCCGCCAGGGTCGCGGCGGGCGGACCCATCTGGTGTCGCCCGAAATGGCCGCAGCCGCGGCCGTCGCCGGACGTTTCGTCGACATCCGCTCGTTTTCCTGAGCGCCGCATGGAGACGCATTACGATCTCGCCGGCCGCACCGCCTTCATCACCGGCGGCACCAGCGGCATCAATCTGGGCATCGCGGAACGGTTCGGCGCCGAAGGCATGAAGATCGCCGTGATCAGCCGTTCGCCGGAGCGGGTCGACGGCGCGGTCGAGCAGATCAAGCGGACCGGCGCGGAGTGCATCGGTTTTGCCGGCGACGTGCGCGACTACGAGGCGCTCGCCCGGGCCATCGCGGAGACCCGTGAGACCTTCAGCGAGATCGACACCCTCGTCGCCGGTGCCGCCGGCAACTTCCTGTGCCCGGCCGAAGAACTCTCGCCCAACGGGTTCAAGGCGGTGATCGATATCGACCTGCTCGGCACCTTCTATGCCGCGCGCGCCGCGTTCGAGCATCTGAAAAAGCCCGGCAGCTCGATCATCGCCATTTCCGCCGGCATGGGCGAGAACCCCGTACCCAACCAGATCCACGCCGGCGCCGCCAAGGCCGGGGTCAACATGGTGATCAAGACGCTCGCCGCCGAGTGGGGCGTTCACGGCATTCGCGCCAATGTCATCATCCCCGGTCCGATCGAGGACACCGAAGGCATGCGCCGGCTGGCACCCAACGAAGACGCGACCCGCCATATCATCAACTCGATTCCGCTCAGGCGCTACGGCCAGAAGCACGAGATCGGCGAACTCGCGGCCTATCTTGCCTCCGATGTTTCCGGCTACATCACCGGCGCAATGGTGCCGTGCGAGGGAGGCGCCCTCCTGACCCGCGGCCGGCTCAGTCCGTCCAAAGACTGATTTCCGCCATACGGACGATCACATTTTACCACCAAATCGCCTGAGCGATTGACAGCCGGACATGCGCTGACGCACAGTTTGTCGCAGATGCACTCTGTCGTGAGCTTGTCCCGTCCATGCGCCGCTCCCTGGTTTCAGTCGTTCTCGCCGCCGCCATCGCCACATTCGCTCCGACACCCGCTACCGCACAGCCGATCAGTCTCTCCGAACTCATGGGCAAGAATGCCAAGATCCTGGCGCCGGGAAAGTACAAGATCGGCAAACGCCGCATGCGCTGCGGCAAGGCCAAAACCCTGGTCAGCCCGAATTTCTGGGACTATGGCGGCGCCCTGCCAGACCTGATCATCATCAACCCGCGCAAGATGAACAAGCTGCCGCGCTCGATCCGCATGTTCGTCTACTATCACGAATGCGCGCATCAGAGCGTCGGTGCCGACGAGGTCGCGGCCGACTGCCAGGCGATCCGGCGCGGCAAGAAGGAGGGCTGGCTCAACAAGCGGGGCGTGCAGCGGATCTGCAAGCGCCTGTTCATCCACTCCAAGGGCGACCGCTACCATCCGCCCGGCCCGAAGCGCTGCCGCCTCCTGATGCAGTGCTACAATGGCCGCGGCCGCACCCGCACCGCCAGACGCGGCAGCGGCTTCAACGCCCTCGACTCGCGGTAGTTGTTGCTGTTTTTGCCGCCGCCGGTGGCAAAGCCCGGCCGGGTGCAGTAGCATTGCCGGCATGACATCCAAGAAGGAAGACCCGCAAGAAGCCGCCGCCCGCAGGGCGCGCGACCATCTCAAGAGGATCGAGCAGCAGTCGGAAAAGATCCTCGGCGCGCCAGGCGGCGGCGATGACCGGTTCGACGCCAACGACCCGATCGAGGTCTGGGGCAAGCGCATCGGCTTCGGCATGAGCCTCCTGCTCGGGGTCTATCTGGTCTACCACTTCTACACGGTCTACTTCCAGTAAGCCGCGGCTTGGCGCGGGCGCGGGAATGCGCTAATCAAACGCCCAGTTGAACACGACCCGGGCGCGCGCACCGGCGAGCCCCGTTTAAGGACCGAAGGACATGGACAAGTTCACCGAGTTGACCGGCGTCGCCGCGCCTCTGCCGATGATCAATGTCGACACCGACATGATCATCCCCAAGCAATACCTCAAGACCATCAAGCGCACCGGTCTCGGCAAGAACCTGTTCGACGAGATGCGCTACGACGACGACGGCAGGGAGATCGAGGATTTCGTGCTCAACCGGCCGGCCTACCGCAACGCCCAGATCCTGGTTGCGGGTGAGAATTTCGGCTGTGGCTCGTCGCGCGAGCACGCGCCCTGGGCGCTGCTCGACTTCGGCATCCGCTGCGTGATCGCGCCGTCCTTTGCCGACATCTTCTACAACAACTGTTTCAAGAACGGCATTCTTCCGATCGCCCTGCCCCAGGAGGAGATCGACAAGCTGATGGACGACGCCGAGCGCGGCGCCAACGCGGTGA
>JBPCWF010000350.1:0-2626 GCA_051009775.1 Hyphomicrobiales bacterium
GTGATCTGGAGGCAGGGCCCGCAGTCCTCATGGCGCATGGCGGCGATACGCGCCACATGCCACACCAGCTTCGGCGTTCGCTCGCGGTGGCATGACAGGCGCACGAAGCGGTTGACCCCGAGCGCCGCCCTTGTCGATGCCCGCACGACGTCGCGTAGCCATGAGCTATCATACCCGGTCTTGCGCTCGAACGCGTCGATTCTGTTCAGGAGGAACCGTTTCAGCATGACATTCTCCTTTGCCGTGAGACAAGGACCGGGTGAGACGTCCCGCGGCGGGATCGAGGATGCGGCACGGTTGTCGTTCCCATGGACAGCTGTCTCAATCTGCCTTCAGGACCAAGACGGATGAGCTGGGCGATTTGTGACATGGCGGGTGAAGAAAATCGTGCCCCGCACTCGATGAGGGGCCCAGGGCGGCACGCTTCGGCTGTGCCGTGTGGCCCTGGATCCCGGCGCGGAGGCCGGGAAGACAGTGCCGGTTGGTGGCGGCGGCCGTCCACTTTGTCCGACAGGCCCGTGCTTGACTCGGGCATCTCACCGGCTGGGCCGTGGTGCAGATGCGCGGATCAAGTCCGCGCATGACGGTGGTAGAGTGATGCTCGGTGGTCAGCCCAAGCTTTCGGCCAGGAACGGCTCGAGCAGGGCCAGGAACACTTCCGGGCGCTCGTAGAGGCCCATATGTTTCAAGCCTTCGACGATCTCGACCCGGGCGCCAGCTATGCCCTGGCCCATGGCCCGCGCCATCTCAGGCGAATTGCCGAGGTCGCCGTCACAGGCGGCGATCAGGGTCGGGCAGCGGATCGATGCCGCGGGCACGATCAGATCCGCATCGCAGGTCGCCATGACTTTATAGATATGCGGGTAGACGTCGCGATCATTGGCCATGATCCAGCGGCGCACCTGGTCAAGGACTTCCGGGTGTTCCGCCGCATAAGGTTCGGTGAACCAGCGCTCGAGCGCCGCATCGACGGTTGCGCCCGGACCCGAGCGGCGCGCCTGCTCGACCCGTTGCAGCACGGCGGCACGCTGCTCTGCTGTACGGTCGTGGGCGGTGCATAGAATGCCAAGCGCCGCAACGCGGTCTGGATGGGCGATGGCGAAGGCGCGGTTGATCATGCCGCCGAAAGAAAAACCGACAAGACCCGCACGCTCGACCTCAAGGTGATCGAGCAGACCCAGAAGCTGATCGGTGAACCGCGCCATGCTGTAGGGACCCGGCGGTCTGGCCGTCTCTCCATGGCCGAGAATATCGTAGCTTACGACATGGAAGCGGGCGCTCAGCGCGTCCGCGTACCGGTCCCACATGCCGCGATGAAGGCCGAGCCCGTGGATCAGCACCACCGGCGGCCCCTCCCCGCGGGTCTCGAAGACCGTGCCGTCGAAGCTGCCCTGCGTCATGCGGCGCCAATCCGGCCCGTCACTCGGCGGCCACTGCGTCGGACTTGCCCTGGAAGGCGGGCATGACCTCGTCGATGAACAGTTTGAGCGAGCGCTTCTGCGCATCCATGGGGACGCCGAAGCTTGCGTTGTAGCAGAAATAGTCGACGCCCAACGCCTCATACCGCCGGAGATGCTCGATCGCCTGGTCCGGCGTGCCAAAGATCAGGTTGGCTTCCGCCATTTCTTTGGTGTAGTCGCCCTGGTTGTTGAGGAGCGAGGGATCAGGCTTCTGCGGGAAGCCGTCGACCACCGGCGCCAGGTTGCGGAACAGGTTCTCGAACATGGCGCCCTGGTCCTTCAGGCATTGGACGTAAAGATCCGCATCGTCCGGTTTGCCGTAGATCGCCGTGTGGCGCATGGTCATGAAGCGCGGCCGCTCGATGTCCGGGTTGTTGGCAATCGCGGTCTCGAAATGGCTCATATAGGTTTCGACTTCGGCGAACGGCCGGGTCAGCCCCCAGGACATGATATCGCAGCCGTCCTTGACCGCGGCCTCATAGGTGCCCTGATCGCGCGCCGCGACCCAGATCGGCGGATGCGGGTCCTGCAGCGGTTTGGGACAGGAGGTCGCCATCGGGAACTGCCAGTATTCGCCGTCATGCTCGTAGTCGCCCTTCCACAGCCCTTTTATCGCCGGCAGCATTTCGAGCATCATCGGCACGCCGATGTTCTGATGGATGCCGTTCGCCATGCGGTCGAACTCGCGCTGATAGGCGCCCTTGCCGATGCCGAACTCCAGCCGGCCGCCGGACAGGTGATCGAGCAGCGCCGCCTCGCCCGCCACCCGGATCGGATGCCAGTAGGGCGCGACCACGACGCCGGTGCCGAGCCTGATCCGGTTCGTATTGGCGGCGAAATGCGCCAGCAGCTGGAACGGGTTTGGCGCGATCGTCATCTCGATGGCGTGATGCTCGGCCGCCCAGACGATGTCGATGCCGCCCTCGTCGGCCATCTGCACCATCTCCGTGATGTGGCGGATGACGTCCTGCATATCGGTGTCGGGCGTCATGCGCTCCATGTTGATCACGAGATTAAAACGCATGGGATCGGTCTCCTTCCGCCACATTTTCCCGACGCCGCGCCGGGCGAATTCAATCAATCATTAGACCGGCAGGCGCCGGCATCTGTAAACTTGAAAAACGATCGCTTTTGCGTAACATTTTTTTCATGTCAAATCTGCGTTC
>JBPCWF010000351.1:0-7383 GCA_051009775.1 Hyphomicrobiales bacterium
ACGGATCGCGGACTAACCGTGGAGAGCGACTATCTGGTCAACGCCACGGGCGCTTGGGCCAACGAGGTCGCGGCCATGTTCGGCGAAACGGCGCCGATGTTTGCGGCCGGACCGCCGCAATTCGTTACAGAGCCCCTGCCCCAGTTCATCGCGCCGTCGGTCCAGTCGGTCGACGGTCTGGTGATCTTCCGTCAGGTGGCGCGCGGCAATGTGGTGGTCGCGGGCTACCCGCGCGGTCCCTGCGACACGGTCCTCAACCGCGCCCCCGTGCCGCCGGCGAAAACGCTCGCCACCATGCGCCGGCTGGGAGAGGTCGTTCCCGCCTTGGCGAACGCCCATGTCATCCGGGTCTGGTCGGGCATCGAAGGATATGTCCGCGACATGCTGCCCGTGATCAGCCGGTCGGAGACGACGGAGAACCTGATCCACGCCTTCGGCTTCTGCGGCCACGGCTTTCAGCTGAGCCCGGGCGTCGGCCTCTGCCTGAGCGAGCTGATCGTCGACGGCGCAACGCCGACGCCGCTTGAAGCATTTGCAATCTCGCGGTTTTCAGCCGCAGACTGGACGGGTTCGGCAGCGCATGAAAGCGAGTTCGATACCCCGCTGACCGCCCCCGCCGAGCCGGCTTAAGCAACATAACCGGAGAGGAAGACCCCCGTGGCAGAGCAAACCAACATCATCGTCTTCGGCACCGGCAGCTTTGCCGGCCGTATAGTGTTCGACATCGCGGCGACAGCCCGGGATCCTGTCAGCATTACCGTGGCCGGCAGAAACCTTGAACGGCTCGACTGGCTCAAGACGGCGGGCAACGCGCGCGCCGTGATCTTCGAGCGTCCCGCCACCTTCCAGTCGCGCACAGTCGACCTGTCCGACAGTGACGGGGCGGCCGATCTCATCGCCGAACTCCAGCCATCGGCCGTCGTCCAGGCGGCCTCGCCCCAGCCCTCCGCCATCATCGCAGCCAAAGGCAATGCCTGGAGCCAGTTGATCGCCGAGGCCGGATTGAGCGCCATGGCGGTGACCCAGACCATGTTTTCGGTCCGGGTCGCCCGGGCTGTCAAAGCGGCCTGTCCCGACTGCCATTTCATAAATGGCGCCTATCCGGATGTCGGCAACACAATCATCGCGGCGCAGGGCCTGCCGGTCACCTGCGGCGTCGGCAACGTGTCGATCCTGGCCTCGGTGTTCGCCGCCGCCCTCGGGGCCCGCGAGCCGGGCCGCCTCAAGGTGCTGGCCCATTACCAGACGATCACGCCGTTTCGCCATACCCCGGAGACCCGCAAAGGCCGCCCGCCCCGCGTCTGGCTGGATGACGAGGAGATTGCCGACGTGCACGGCACTCTGCGCGACGTCAAACTCACCGCCGCGCCCGCCATCGATGTGTCCGGCGCGGCCGGTGTTCCGATGATGCTGGCGCTGGTTTCGGGACGCGCCTGGCAGGGACACGCGCCCGGCCCGCACGGGCTCCCCGGTGGCTATCCCGTTTCCTGCCGGGACGGACGCCTGGACCTTGCCCTGCCCCCGGCCCTCGACAGGGAGGAGGCCGTACGCTGGAACCGGAAATTCGAAGAGGCAAACGGCCTGTTTATCGATGCCGATGGTCGCGCGCACTATACCGGCGTTCTTCAGGAGAAACTGCATGCCCTCAGCCCCGTCCTCGCCCAGGGCTTCGACGTCGGCGACTTCGATCAGGTCTTCGACAGCTTCGAGACCTTGCGGACGAGGCTTCTGGAGCAGCCCGAACTCTGACCAGACACCTCAGGAGGCGCGCTGCCAGACCCCTGCCGTTTCGGTTGAGAGTTTGTGTTTCATGATCCTCTGGCTCGGCGTGCGCTCGAACTCTTCCACCACCGCAATGTAGCGCGGGTTCTGATATGCGGCGAGCTCGGTGGCGAGCCAGCCGGACAGCTCGGCCGGATCGATTTGCGAACCCGCCTTCGGCTTGACGAACAGCTTGATGTCCTGTTCGCCGATCTCGGCCGCCACGCCAATCATGGCGCAATCCTCGACCAGGGGATGCCGGACGGCCACATGCTCGACTTCCCAGGCGGTGACGTTCTCGCCGCGCACCCGCACGTTGTCGGAATTGCGGCCGTGGAAGTACATGTTGCCGTCGGCATCGAACGAGCCGATGTCGCCGGTATGGAGCGCCCCGCCCCGCAGCGCCTTCGCGGTCGCATCCGGGTTCCTGTAATAGCCGGCGGTGAGCGCCCCCGGCAGCTTCTCGC
This sequence comes from Hyphomicrobiales bacterium, assembly GCA_051009775.1. GTDB lineage: Bacteria > Pseudomonadota > Alphaproteobacteria > Rhizobiales > JAJFHB01 > JBPCWF01. The sequence continues at coordinate 2,229 of JBPCWF010000351.1, forward strand.
GCACGACGACTTCGCCGCGCCCGCCGGTCTCCACCGGAGCACCGCCATCGTCCCGTATCTCGACGTCGAACCATGGTACGGCGCGGCCCACGGAACCGACCACCTTGTGTGCATTGAAGGTGGTGACGCTCGAAGCCTCCGTCATGCCGTAGGATTCGCGGATCTCGACGCCGAAGCGCTGTTCGAACGCGCGCCATATGTCGGGCGGACACCCGCCGCCGAACGCGAGGCGGGCGCCGTGCGACCGGTCCAGCGCACCTGGCGGCTGCTTGAGCAGGAGCTGCAGAATACCGCCGAGAAAATGAATATGGCTGGCGCCATACCGCTGCACTTCGCGCCAGAAGGTGCCCGCGCTGAACCGCTCGACCATGGCGAGATGCACCGGCCGGATCAGCGGCAGAACGATCATCTGCGCCCCGCCGATATGGAACAACGGCTCCCACATGTGGAACACATCGCCATCGCCGACATCCGAGACCAGAGCAATGCTCTCGCCGGAGAGGCGCAGCATGCGGTGGGAAACCATGACGCCTTTCGGTTTTCCGGTCGTGCCCGAGGTGTACATGATGGCGAACAGGTCATCCGCCCCGGGTGCCGGCTCATCGATCGGCGCAGGGATCTCAAGCATAGGCTCCATCGCGCGGTCTGCCTTGGGCGCACCCAATGTCCAGATGCGATCGTCCGGCAGTGCCGCGCCGCTGTCATGGATCACAGGCACAAGGTCGTGGTCCACGATCAGCCGGTCGGGCGCCGAATGGGCCAGCACATAGGCGAGATTGTCGCCGCGTGCCTGAACGTTCACCGGCACCCAGACGGCGCCCGTCTTGCCGATCGCGAAAAGCAGCGCCAGGGCGGCGGGACTGTTGCGGATCATGAGCGCGATCCGGTCGCCTTTCGCGACACCGTCACGCCGCAGCCATGCCGCCAGGCTGTCCGACCAGCGCGCCACCTGCTTAAACATGATCGGTTCGCCTTCGAAGGTGGCAAACAAACCGGACGGCTGTTCGGCTGCACGCGCGGCAAGACCACCGACAAATCCGTCATCCGTATCGATCATATGGTCCTCCCGCCGGGAGCAAGGCGCTGCCGCACACCCGGTAAGCCTTTCATGTGTCCCGCGCCATCGCACATGTGATATTGAGACCGTCAAACCGGACGTCTCTACCACACTCGTGACGGAACAGACCATGCCTCCGCGTAAGCGCGTCTATTACGGTGTTTCCATCGGCATCCTGATGCTGGAAACCTATTTCGAGCGGTTCTATGGCGATATCGGCCATGCCGCCACCTGGCCGTTCCCGGTGCAGTACCGGATTGTGCAGGGCGCCGTTCCGAACCGGGTCACCGATCTTCTCAATCACGATCTTCTGGCGCCGTTCACGGAGGCCGCCGACGAGCTGATCGCGGCGGGCGTGGACGGCATAACCACCACATGCGGGTTTCTTTCGCTCTATCAGGAGGACCTTGCCGCCCATTGCAGCGTGCCGGTGGCGACCAGCGCGCTGCTTCAGGTGCCGATGGTCGAACGCATTCTGCCGAAGGGCAAGCGCGTCGGCATTCTGACCTTTTCCGAGGAACAGCTGACCGGAACTTATCTGGAAAAGGCCGGCGTGAACCCTGAAACGCCGGTCGCGGGACTGCCGCAGGACTCGGAGTTCCAGCGCTCGATCCGCGAAGGCGACGCCACGGTGCCGTTCGACGTGCTTCAGTGCGAAGCGCTCGAAACGGCGGAACGCCTGCTCAGGTCCGACCCGACCATCGGGGCGATCGTGTGCGAATGCACCAACCTCACGCCCTATTCCCACGACATCAACCGGCGTCTGGGCGTGCCCGTTTTCGACATGGTAACGATGGTGCACTGGTTTCAGCGTGGTCTGAGCCCGCAGCGGTTCGAACAAGTCTAGAACCGGTCGATCCTGTACGGCTCCGGGTCGATGCACGGTTCGGCGCCGGTGACCAGATCGGACAGGAGCCGGCCGGTGGTCGACCCGCAGGACAGCCCGACATGACCGTGCCCGAAGGCGAAAAAGACATTCCGGGCCTCCGGGCTGCGGCCGATGACCGGCAGTGAATCCGGCAGGCACGGCCGGTGGCCCATCCATCTCGAACCGTTCGCGCCGTCGAACCCGTTCCACATCTTCGCGGCCTGCTCTACCAGGATGTCGGCGCGCCGGTAGTCGGGCGGCGCCTTGAGGCCGGCAAACTCCACGGTGCCGGCAACGCGAACCCCCATTTCCATGGGCGTGGTCAGGAACTTTTTCTCCGCCCACATGACGCCGCGTTTGGGCGCGGCGCCGGCATCCTCCACCGTGACGTGGTAGCCGCGCTGGGTCTCCAGAGGCACCTTGTGCCCGAAGCGGCGCGCCAACTCATGCGACCAGGCACCGGCGGCGATCACCAGATCTTCGACCTTGAGCGTGCCGCCCCCGGTCTTGAGTGCCGCCGCGCCGGCCTCGTCCATCGCCACATCCGCCACGCGGGCTTGCACGATTTCGCCGCCATTGCGCCGGAACGCATCGGCAAGGACGGTGACGAGACGAAACGGATTCATGCAGTTGCCGTGCTCGGGCATGAACATGGCGCGCTTGAAAACCGGTTTGAGGTCGGGCTCCATCTGGCGCAGCTCGTCGGCGGACAGGATTTCGAACGGAATGCCGCGCCGGCGTCTGAGCTCGCGGCCAAGCGCATCGCCCTTAAACCCCTCCTCGGTCGAATAGACATAGAGCTGGCCGTTCCGGCGGAAAAGGTCCCTGGCCTTCGCTTCCGCAAGCAGCGGCTCATAGTTCTCAAACAGCGGTTTCATGAGCGCGTGCAGACCGTCCGCGCTCTTTTCGACCGGGGCCGGATTCCCTGCCTTGACAAACCGCCACAGCCATGGGACCGCCTGGGGCGGTTATCCTGGGCGCAGGACCAGCGGGCCTTCCGTGTCGAACAGCCACTTCGGAACCTGCCTGAGCACTCCGGGCAGCGCCAGCGGCACACAGGCCCCCGGGCTGAGCCCGCCGGCATTGCCGAACGAACACCCCTCGCCCGGCGCCAGCGCATCGATCACCGTCACCTCGCGCCCGGCGCGCTGCAGGTAGCTCGCCGCGCACATGCCAATGACCCCGGCACCGACGATCGTGACATGACGCTCCATGGGCTCCGGCCTTACCGGCGTGCGTTGCGCTGGAAATATTCGGCGAGCAGGATGACCACGGTCACGAAGATCAGGAGCAGCGTCGATATTGCCGCGAGCGTCGGCGATACCTGCAGGATGGCATCGTCCCACATCTGTTTCGGCAGTGTCGTGGCAACGCCCGCGGAAATGAAGAGCGCAATGGTGAGCTCATCGAAGCTGGTCACGAAAGCGAACAGGAAGGCGGCCACCAGCCCGGATTTGATCAGGGGCATGGTGATGTGCCAGAGAACCCGCGGCGGCGTGGCGCCGAGACTTGCGGCGGCCTGATCGAGGCGCCGGTCGTAGTTCTTGAGCACGGCCATCACGGTGATCACGACATAGGGAAGCGCCAGCAGGGTGTGCCCGAGGATCAGGCCGAGTTCGGTACCGATCAGCCCGAGCGGCGCATAGAAATAGAACAGCGCGACGGCGATGATGATGCGCGGCAATATCAGCGGCGACAGGAAGAAGGCGAGCGCCGCCGTCTTGCCGAAGAACTGCTGTCTGGCCAGATAGAACGAGGCGGGCACGCCGATCAGCATTGCAAATGCGGCCGTGCAGACCCCGACGAAGAGCGAACGGGTGATCGCCGTGATCCAGATCGTATGCTCGAACACCGCCTCGTACCATTTCAGGCTGAAGAATGTCGGCGGCCACTCGATGAAGCCCTGGGTCGTGAACGACACGGGCACAATGAAGAAGGCGGGACCGGCAAGGAACACCAGAAGCAGGAGAACGACAAATCGCAGGGTGCTGCGGCCGGACATCCGAGGCGGCCTGTCGGGCCGCGTGCCCACCAGCTTTTCCCAGCCGATGGCGATCCAGTCGCTGACCTGGCCCAGAACGGCGGTGATGATGCCGCCGATCCAGCCGAAGCCCGTCGCCACAGCGCCGCTCTTGCCCTCTCCCTTCTGGCCCTGGGTTTCCCCGCCGGCCAGAGTCGACATGCCGAGCGCCCGGTCATAGAGGTAGAACACGATAAGGGATGTCACCAGAAGCAGCATGGAGATGGCGCCCGCGAAGGCATAGTTGAGCATCTCCTCGACCTGCTGGATGATGACCTGGGTAATCATGGTCTGGCGCGGGCTGCCGAGCAGCGCAGGCGTGATGAAAAACCCCAGCGAGGTGATGAACACGAGCAGCCCGGCCGCCGCCACGCCCGGCAGCGACAAGGGAAAATAGATACGCCAGAAAGCCTGGCCGCCGCGCGCGCCCATGGTCGATGCCGCGGGCATGAGGTTACGGTCGATCGTCTCCATGACCGAAAGCATGGTCAGCACCGCCAGCGGCATCAAGGCATGCACCATGCCGACCATGACGCTGGACATGGTGTAGAGGATGTCGATCGGTTCACTGGTCAGGCCAATGGACTGGAGCGAGTTGTTGATCGCACCGTTGCGGCCGAGCAGCACAATCCAGGCGAAGGTGCGGACCAGAAAACTCGTCCAGAACGGCAAGAGCACCCAGAGGATGAGACTGTTCTTCGTGCGCTCGCCGGTCGTCGACAGGAGATAGGCGACCGGATAGCCGCCGATCACGCAGAGCGCGGCGGTCCATCCGGAGACGAACAGCGTGTTCTTGAGCACCTGAAAATAGAGCGGCGAGCTGTACAGACGCTCGTAGTGCTCGGAGGTCAACGTGCCGCTCGTGCCGAACAGGCTCAGCCACAAAAGCTTGCCGACGGGATAGAGAAAGATGACGAACAGGAAGAACAGCGCCGGATAAAGCGGCCAGAAGCGCTGCCAGGGCGGCCGTGGCCGCCACTGCCGGTCTAGGGCGGCGACCTCTGCTGTGGCCGGCTGTCCGGTCACGCCGCCGCCCCTTCGTCTGCCAGGATGACGGCGTTCTCCTTGCTCCATCCGAGACGAACGGGCGCGTTCCTGTCCAGGCCGTGAACCGGCCCGCGCGTGAGGCCGGTTGCAACCACCTGCGTGCCGTCCGCGAGGCGGACGTAGAACTTGGTCACCCCACCGACCAGGATCACTTCATCGAGAT
>JBPCWF010000352.1:0-3084 GCA_051009775.1 Hyphomicrobiales bacterium
GATGATGCCCTCCGCCTGCTTGGCGCAGCCCTGCAGGGTTTCCAGGCTCGACGAACTGGTCAGACCGATCAGCAGTTTGGGCTTCACGCCCTGGCGTTTCATTTCCTTCAGAACGCAGCCGGTGGTGAAGGGATGCGCGGAAATGGTGATGACGTCGGCCTTGGCCTTCTTCATTTCGCGCACCTGGGTGGAGAAGTTGGTGTCGTTCAGGAGCCACTTGGACTCGCCGACCACGTCCAGCCCGGCCTCGGCCGAGCGCGTCTTCATCACCTTGTACCAGGTGAAGCGCGAATGGGCGAAGTCCTCCTCGACGCCGCCATAGATGGTCTTGAGCTCCGCGTTCTGGCCTTTCAGCCACTCGAACATCGTCTTGTACATGACGCTTTCATTCGGGACGTTGCGGAACGCCCATTGCGAGATCTTCGCAAGGCCGCCCTTGATCGCCGTATCGGTGAAGATTGGCATCTGCAGGCCGGAATCGCTGGCGTCGTCGACGGTTTTCTGAAGGATGCCGAACAGCGGCTCGGCGACGTTCGAGCAGGTCGGCCCGACCGCCACAACGGCTTCGGTCGACCCGATCCTGCGCAGGACGGAAATGCCTTCCTCCGCATTGCAGCGGTCGTCGTCGAACGTGACCTTGATCATGCCTGTGGTGCCGTCGCCGAGCTTGACGCCACCGTTCTTGTTGATGTGCTCGGCGGCCGCGCGCATGACGGCCTCGGTGTTGACGCCGAAGGAGCGCACGACACCCGATTTCGCGCCGAAGCCCGCAATCAGGACTTCACGATCCGCAGCGATCCCCTGTCCCGCCGAAAAGCCTGCGAGGGCAATAGCCGCCGCGGCCCCCGACAGGAGCCATTTGGACAATTTCATTTTTTGATCCTCCCATTCGGATTTGAGATGCCTGGTGCTCTCGAGAAGCCGACGCCCCGCGCGGGTCAGGCAGGGCCATTCCGCGTTCTTGTTGTTGGCTTCCGAACGGAGCTTATCTGCTCGGCATGAGCGTGACAAGGCGACGCACTGGGCGTCGCGACAGCACCAGCCCGCTTTGTTCGGCAGCCGGAACAATCGGCCGTTCACTCGCTGCTCTTGTTCTCCTCGCCGCTGCCGTGACCGGAATGGTCCATCTTTGCGTCCTGTTTGCCGCAGGTGATCTTTTCGCTCACGATGTCCCGGACCGGCTTGGCGAACTCCATCTTGAGAGCCCACCCGCCCATCATCTCAAGCTCGATCTTGGCGTGATAGACGCCGGGTTTCTCAGTCGGCTCGGGCTGCATGGGGGGAACATTGTGCGCCATCGGCATGGACGGCATGTCTGCCTTGAGCGTGAACTCCGCGTCCGTGATCGGCTGATGGCTCTTCTTGCCCATCACCTTGAACATGCACATGTAGACCAGCTTCTCGGCCGTCGGACTGCACATCACCTCGACCTTCGGCCGCTCCGCCGCCCCGGCATGGATGGTTGCCCCCGCCACAAGACCCGCCGTCACCACCAAAAGCACAATACTCCTGAACATAGCGCTCTCCCTCGGTGCCGCGCATCGTAACCTCATTTGAGACGGTTGAGCAAACCGGGCCCGGGTCAGCCCTGCCGCTTCACCCATTCGCGATAACGCGCCAGGGTTTCCTCGTCTGGCGGATAACGGCCCTTGACGCGGCCGTCCTGTCTGACCTCTTCCAGGACGAACCGCTCGAAACGCTCCTGCTCGGCGCCGTCCTCGGCCACCTCGGCGGCGAGCGCCGCGGGGATCACCACGGCGCCGTCTTCGTCGGCCACGATGATGTCGTCGGGGAACACCGCCACACCTCCGCAGCCGATGGGCAGTTCCCAGTCGGCGAAATAGAGCGCGCCGATCGGTGGCGGCGCCGCCGGCCCGGCCGACCAGACCGGCAGTCCCGAGGCTCGCACGCCCTCGACGTCCCGCACCGTTCCGTCCGAGACGAAGCCGGCGACGCCACGCTTCACCATGGCGAGCGCGAGAATGTCGCCGATCGTTGCCGCGCCCATTTCGCCCCGCGCGTCGATGACGGCAATCGCGCCCTCCGGCATGGCCTCGATCGCATCGCGCAGAGAGTTCCGGGCGGCGTAGCTGTCGAGCGTCGAGACGTCCTCGCGGCCCGGAATGAAGCGCACCGTGAAGGCCGGCCCGGCGATCCGGGTCTGGCCGGCCATCAGCGGCAGCGGTCCGCGCATATGGCTGCGCCGGATGCCACGCTTCAACAGCTGCATGGTGATGGTGGCGGTGGTGATCTGCGTCAGTGCAGTGCAAATTTCGCTCACGGACATAGTCCACCTTTCCCTTCAAGCGTGGCCGGCATCATCCACCGGGCATGAGACAGCGGTCAACCTTCTGGGGAAATGAGCTGTTTGGCGGGGAAAAGAAAAAGCCGTGCCGTCGATCTCGGCCCAGGCGCGCTGGACCACGACCAGCTGACCTGCGGTGTCGGCCTCGACCAACGACACGGCAGGGCGTGTATCCACCGTCACGATCCGGTACGCGTCACATGTGACAGCCGCATCGGTCGGGTGACGCCCTTGGGCCCGGGAGCATCTGCACGGAGCTGGAGAGGGGAACGGTTACACAATATCCATGCAGCGCCCCCGGGCCGGTCACAACGGGGTTGAATTCCCGCTGCGTTTTGAACATAAGCACCGGCGACGGGGGCGCTTGTGACACACGTCACAGCAAGTCGGACTTTTCAACGAATTATTTGCGGCGTCACGCAAAAAGACACGCGCGCGGGTTGCGCCTGACGGGACTGCCCGACGCGGAGGGGTCTCTCCCGAGATCCTCAGGCAGACTCTTCGAACAGTTCGCGGCCGATCAGCATGCGCCGGATCTCGCTCGTGCCGGCGCCTATCTCGTAAAGCTTGGCGTCGCGCAGCAGGCGGCCGGTCGGGCTCTCGTTGACATAACCCATGCCGCCAAGCGCCTGAACCGCCTCGAGCGCCATCCAGGTTGCCTTCTCCGCCGCATAGAGGATTGCGCCCGCGGCGTCCTTGCGGGTGGTCTCACCACGGTCGCAGGCCTGGCCGACCGCGTAGACATAGGCCTTGGAGGCATTCATCGTTGTGTACATATC
>JBPCWF010000353.1:0-4382 GCA_051009775.1 Hyphomicrobiales bacterium
TGCCCAGCGCCTTGCCCGCGGCCCACATGTCCATCGCACCTTCCACGCTGGCGTCGAGCGCGAACAGGGGCACGAACGCGATGAGCGGAATCGCGGCAAGGTCCTGGAACAAAAGGCCCGAGAAGGCGATACGCCCGTGCCGCGCGGTCAGCTCGCCGCGCTCGTCGAGCACCTGAATGGCAAAGGCGGTCGACGACAGCGCCAGCGCAAGGCCGATGAACAGCGCCGTCTTGAAGGGAAAATCGAAAGCCATCGCAATCATGCACAATATGATCGCGGTCAGGGCGACCTGCGTCCCGCCGAAGCCGAACACGGCGGCCCTCAAGGCCCAGAGCCTGATCGGCTTCAGTTCGAGGCCGATGATGAAGAGCAGAAGCACCACGCCGAACTCGGCGATATGGAGCACGGTCTCCACCTGATAGAGCGAATAGATGAAGCCGAGGCCCCACGGCCCGATCAGGATGCCGGCAAGCAGATAACCGAGAACGGAGCCTATACCCAGCCGTTTCGCCAACGGCGCCCCGAAAACCGCGGCACACAAGAACAAGGCGATCTGATACAGCAGGTCTTCGGTCATTCAGGCTCCGATGTTCATGCGCTCCCGCAGCGTCCGGTCAGACACTACTGCGTCGCTTCACCGTCCGCCAGCAAACATGCGTCCGGGCACCGAAAAAAGCGGACACAGCATCGCGCCGATGGAGGTCAGGACGACCGCTTGACCGCAATCGCCGCAATCCCCGCCCCGATCAACACCGAGCCGCCGGTGCGCTGCACCCACTTCATGACACGCGGCGTGCGGATCGCGGTGCGGGCCCCGCCGGCGATCAGGCCGTACGCGGCGGCGTTGGCCACGGCAAGCACGAGGAACGTGATCTCCATGACCACGAACTGCATGAGCACCGGCTCGCCGGGCGTTATGAACTGCGGCAGGAAGGCAACGAAAAACACGATGCTCTTCGGGTTGAGCGCGGTGACCACAAAGGCGTGCCACAGCATGGCCCGGTCGGACTTTACCGGCGCGTCCGGCGCGAGCGCGTCTTGGTCTTCGGGTTTGCTCGTCCACAGGCGGATGCCGAGATAGATCAGATAGGCGCCGCCGACCCATTTCAGCACCGTGAACAGGGCAGCGGAGGTGGCAAGCAGCACGCCGAGGCCGGCGATCGAGGCGGTCATGGCGACGAAATCGCCGGACACGACCCCGAGCGCGGTCGGCACGGCCGAGCGCCTGCCGTGGGACAGCGCATAAGTCACCACCAGCATGATGGTCGGCCCGGGAATGGCGAGCAGGACGAAGGATGCAACACAGAAGGCAAGCCAGATTTCCAGCGGCATGGGTCCACTCCAACGCGTCAGTCCGCGGACGGGCGCCGCGGGGTTTCATCGCATGAGTGTAAAGACAGCCCGTCTCCACGTTGTCAACCCGGCCCCGCGGGCGGGATCAACATTCGCGTGAGTTTTCGTTGAAATGCGGTCGCGCGGGTCAATATGGACTATACTGCCCGGGCCTCAGTATTGCGTATTGGGAGGTACCATGTTGCGCACATCAGCGGGGCTGGCCGCCGCCGTTTTCCTCGCCGCTCCAGCGGCGCATGCCGACGCTCAAACCATCGAAACGGAACACCATTCGCTCCGCGTCGTCTCCGTCGCCGACGGGCTCGACGAGCCCTGGTCGCTCGCCTGGATGCCGGACGGGCGCATGCTCGTGACCGAAAAGCCGGGACGCTTGAGGGTCGTAGCCCGCGACGGCCGCCTGTCCAAGCCGGTCAGGGGCGTGCCCAAGGTCGCCTCCGCCGGCCAGGGCGGCCTGCTCGACGTCATCCTCGATCCGGCCTTCGGGACGAACAGGAAAATCTACTTCTCCTATTCCGAGCCCGGCCAGGGCGGCCAGGGAACCGCCGTCGCCAGCGCCACCCTCGACGGCAACCGGCTGACCGGCCTCAAGGTGCTGTTCCGCCAGACGCCCAAGAGCGGCGGCGGGCGCCATTTCGGCTCCCGGTTGGTGATCGCGCGCGACGGCACCTTGTTCATCACCGTCGGCGACCGCGGACAGCGCGACCGCGTGCAGAACACGAAAATCAACCGTGGCCAGGTCATCCGCATTCACACCGACGGCCGCATTCCAGACGACAATCCCTTCGTCGGCAGGAAAGGCTTCCGGCCGGAGACATGGTCGCACGGCCACCGCAACCCGCAAGGCGCGGCCCTGCATCCGGTCACCGGCAAGCTCTGGGTCCATGAGCACGGGCCGTCCGGCGGCGACGAGGTCAACGTGGTCGAGGCGGGCAGGAACTACGGCTGGCCGGTGATCGGCTATGGCCGCCACTATTCCGGCGCCAAAGTCGGCGTCGGCACCTCGAAACCGGGCCTGGAGCAGCCGGTGCACTACTGGGATCCCTCGATCGCACCCTCCGGCATGGCCTTCTATACCGGCGACAAGTTCCCGAAATGGAAGGGCAATCTCCTGGTCGGCGCGCTCGGCCACCAGACGGTGGTGCGGCTTGTCCTCGACGGCGAGAAGGTGATCGGAGAAGAACGCCTTCTGGATAATCTGGGCGAGCGGATCCGGGACGTGCGCATCGGTCCCGACGGCCACATCTACCTCCTGACCGACAGTGCCGACGGCCGCATCCTGCGCATCGAGCCCGCACGCTCGAGCTCTTAAGGCGACGGCAGTCCGGGGAGCCGGCGCTCCCCGGATGCATGTAGCGGGACTAGAGATCGCTTACCGCAGTGTGCTCGATCTGGTTCCAGTTGCCGTTGGCCTTCTTGATATTGCCGTCGACGTCCTTGAGGAAGGTCTCGTAGATCTCCTCGTTCAGGTTCAGATAGAGCCTGCCGCCCTCGATCTTCCACAGGTGCGGGTCGCCGTCGAACTTCTTGCCGACCGAAACGCCGAACGCACAGAAACCGCCATATTGAGGCACGTACTTGCCCGGGTTCTTCTTGAACCGGGCGAGATGCGCCTCGCTTGAGAACCGGTAGGCGGCGCCATTGTGGATGTGCACCAGCGTATCGGAGCCGCGCGCGGGCTTGCCCTGGGTGAAATAGGCCACGGGATCGTAGCCGTGCAGCGCGAGCGGTGCGCCGGCGATGGAATGGCCGGGCACGACGTTGAGTTCGTCGGCCGAAAATGCCGGCCCGGCGGCACCGACAAGGGCGGCGGACACGACGGCGGCTTTAACAAGTTTCGAGAAAGTCATCTCAGTTCTCCTGTTGGGTTTGCAGAGGTCCGGCGATACCGCGCCGGACACACAGCCCAAATGGGAAAACAGGTCGATCAGACAAGAAACGGCCTAAGGAACTGTATGATCTGCAGTGTTTCAAAGACGATCGGCAAAAAACTGCCGTAATTCGATTGTCGTTCCTCACCAAACGGGATGCAGCCGATGCAAATGAAACATTTCGGCCGGATGTCTGAAATCGATCTGAAACATGCGTCTGCCACCCAATGGGCCGAAGCAGCAGGGCCGGTGCCGAACGGTCGGCGGGCAACATGCCCGCCCCGCGGGGACACCGCCCGGGCATCCAAATGAAAGACGGACAGACACGACCGTCACGAAGGAGACACGACATGAAGACGATGGCAAGGACGACGCTGGCAATGGCGCTGATCGGTTTCGGCTGGGCGGCCGCTTCGGGCGCCGCACAGGCCGGCAACAGCACGGCGATGCAGCACGCCGAATTGCGCAAGGTCTGCACGCAACGGGGCGGCCGGTTTGAACAAACCTGGCTTTACGACGACCAGGGCATCCGATGGGGCAACGTCCTGTCCTGCGCCACCAGCGCCGGCTACGTCATCTGCCGGGCCAGCACCTGCCAAAGCGTCCGCTGGCCGCGGTCTCACGGGCTGCCGGTCGCGGCCGATGAACGAAGCAAGTCGATCGCAGCGAAGAAGTTCCCGGCTGAACCGATCGGCTTCGCCGACGCCCTGTCCGCGCTCACCTCGAACTGAGGGCGCGGGATCTCAGGCCCTAAAACTCGGGCCGCGCTTTCAGCCATTCGTGCGCCTGTTCGTAGGCGAAGGACGCCTTGAGCACCGATGCGTCGTCGAACATGCGCCCGACGATCTGCAGGCCGGCGGGCAGCCCTGCCCTGGTGAAGCCGCAGGGCACGCTCGCCGCCGGCTGCTGGGTCAGGTTGAACGGGAAGCTGAACGGCGTCCAGTTGGTCCATTTGCCGAGTGTGTCGTCGACCGGTGACAGCACGCCGGCATCGAAGGCCGGGATCGGCAGCGTCGGGGTGACCAGGAGATCATAGGTCTCCATGAACTCGCGCATATGCGCGCCGAGCGCGCCGCGCGCCTGGTTGGCGCTCATAAAGTCGCGCAAGGTCAGTCTGGCGCCCTCCTCCACAACGGCGGCAAGGCCCGGATCGAGCAGCGC
>JBPCWF010000354.1:0-4518 GCA_051009775.1 Hyphomicrobiales bacterium
TCGGGCTTCGTGCGCGGCGGCGCCGGCGTTGCCACTGCCGGCGTCCTGCTCGCCATTGCCGACGGCGTCCTGTTCACGATGGTGATCATCTATTGCCAGCGGATGGACCGTGGCGGCGTCGGCCCGAGCGCCGTGTTCGGCCTGCGCCAGATGCTCTACATATTCGTCGCCGGCGGCTTCGTAGCGCTGGGTGTCGACGCCAAAGGCGCGCTTGAGCCATCGGAGATCGCCTTCATCGTGCTGATCGGTCTTGTCCTGACGGTCCCGCCGCTCTACGCGCTGCAAAGAGCCGTGTCGATGATCTCCACACTGACCATCAGCGCGCTCACAGCGCTTGGCCCCTTCCTGATTTTCGGCCTGCAGATGATTGAGGGGCGCGTCGACTATGCGCCTGCGACCCTTGCCGGCCTCCTGTTCTATTTCGCCGGCGCGCTGCTCGCCGCTTCCGGCGCGGTCAGGGCGACGGCCGAAGGGTCGGTTCCCGCCGCCGGCGAATGACAAAGCCGACACATCCCAGGACAATGAGCCCGATCATGACATTGACCATCGGCCAGGCCGTTTGGTGATGCATCGTGCTCACGAGAAAACTGGCGCCGCTGGCAGCAACAAGGGCCGCCGATCCGACAATCGCGGACGCGGCGCTCCGAGGCAGATCGCCGACGCTGTCAAGCAGAAGGATCGGTCCGGAAGCATTTATCAGCCCGACACCCAACCCGAACACGGTCATGCCCGCGGTAATCGTGGCCGCAGTTTCCATGTCGAGGACCAGTGCCGCAGCGACAATGGCAACGCCACAGACAGCGCTTGCGAACCCGGCCGCTTCCAGTTTCTCCGTATCGATCCTTCCACCCGCACGATTGACGATCACCCCGCCTGCAATCGCGGCCAGAATGACAATGCCGAAATAGAGCCCGTAGTCCTCCGTCGAAACGCCGTGCCGGTCGATCAGGAGAAACGGTCCGGCGGTGATGAACGCGAACAACCCACCGAACACCACCGACATCGGCAGCAAGTGCGCGAGAGCTTTTCTCAGCGACAGAATGGCCAGATAGTTTTTCGCCGTCTGCCGCAGATCAAGCGGTACGGGCGCGCGCAGGGTCTCCGGCACGCCACGCCACACGAGGGCCGCCGTAGTCGCGGCGATCAGCGCAAGCAGCCAGAAGTTGGCCCGCCATCCGAAATGAATGAAGATGTAGCCGCCGATCAACGGGCCCAGCACCGGGGCCACGCCGACCGCCATGCCGTGAAAACCGAGGATCCTGACCGACTGTCCGCGCCCGTAGAGTTCGTGAATCACCACGAGTACGACAACGGAGGGAACGCTGCTCAGAAGTCCCTGGACCCAGCGCCCCAGTATGAGAGCCTCAATCGAGGGGGCCAGTGCACAAAGGGCGCTTGCCACCGAAAAGGATCCCACTCCCGCAACCAGAAGGGCACGCCTCCCGAACCGGTCCGCAAGCGCGCCATGAACCAACTGGGCCAGCGCGAACGCCGCCAGATTGACGCTCATGGTCATTTTCGCCGCCTGCTCCGTCGTGTCGAGCAGTTCCGGCAGGTGGGGCAGGCTCGGCGCATAGAGATCGGTCGAGAGCACGCTTACCCACGTACACGCGACAAGCAGGACCGGAATAGACCAGTTCGGTTTCGGATCGGTTGGTTGCAACACAGGTACTCCCGCCCAGAAAACGAGAGTAGATCGTTCGATAATTTACGATAATATGGAATCAACAGAACACATTGTCCTAGATATTGGTTGATCGAAATGCATGATCTGGCAGCGATGAGAATATTCGTCGGCGTGGCCGATGCCGGGGCCTTCGCCGCCGCTGCACGCCGGATGAACCTGTCGACCTCTGTGGTGAGCCATCACGTTTCGAAGCTGGAGCGGTCGCTCGGCGTACCGCTGCTGCAACGCTCCACGCGCCGGCTTGGATTGACCGATGCCGGGGTGAAATACCTCGCGCGCGCCAGGGCAATCGTCGAAGAGGCCGACCATCTCTTCAAGGACACGAAAAATCTGGGTGACACGCCGGTCGGCCGCGTGAAATTGTCGGTCCCGCCCGGCGTCGCCGAATATCTGGCGACCCCTTTCATCCTCAAGTTTCTGGAGCGCCATGAGGAGATCAGCATCACCCTCGATGTTACCGACCGTATTACCGACCTCATCGCAGAAGGGTTCGATGCCGCGATCCGCACGGGCGAGATGCACAATTCCAACCTCAGGTGCCGGCGCCTTGCGGAGATCACATTCACGCTTTGTGCGAGCCCAGAATATTGCGCGCGCCACGGTACGCCCGAACAGCCGGAAGATTTGGCCGATCATCGCATTGCCCATTGGATTTCACGGTCCGGACAGTCGTTCTGGATCTTCAATGACGACAAGCGGACAATCGACGTGGCGCACGAGGGACGCCTCATCGTCAACAATGTGTCAAGCCTGCATCAGGCAGCGCTGGACGGTGTTGCGATTGCCGCGCTACCGGATTTTCTCGTTCGGAAGGATGTGCTTGCAGGCCGTCTCGTTTCCCTCCTTGACGGGTTCGAAATCAACTCGGTGCAGATCTGGATGGTATGGCCCGACAACTTCGTGGAGCCCTACAAGCTTCGGCTCCTGATCGACCATATTACGGCATCCATGGCTCAGATCGAAACATGGCGCGACGGTCACTCGACGCCCAAGTGGAACAGGATCGAGCGCACCTCGAAGGGCTGCAGGTTCGGGTAGACCGAAAGCAGCTGGGCGACAAAGCCGGTGACATGCGGGCAGGCGAAACTGGTGCCGGTATAGCTGCGCGTGCCGCCGCCCGGTTTGGGCGTCTCGACATAGACCCCGTGGGCCTCGAGCTCGACCGGTTCCTTGCGCCGGTAGCGGAACCGGCTCTGGTCCTTGAAATTGTCGAAGGTGACGGTCAGCACGGAGGACAGGTTGGCCGGATAGGCGGTCAGCCCGTGATTATGCGCGGCCGCGACCACGGTCACGCCTTCATAGAGCGCCCTGTCGGCGATATCGCTCAGCCGGTCCTTGCTGCGCGGGCCCCGCACGCCGGCGGAGATATTGACCACATGCATCTGGTTCTCGATCGCCCAGCGGATGCCCTCGGCGAGCTCCAGGCTGGTGCCCTTCGCCTTGCCGCCGAGGATCTTGAGGCTGTGCAACTCGGCCTTGGGCGCGATCTGCCGGATGATCCAGGCGCAGGCCGTGCCGTGGCCGAGCTCGTCGACCCCCTTGACCTCTTCGCAGCGATACTGGTTGCCGCCGAGCGCACGCAACTCGTAGGACGTGAGGCCCTGGCCGAACCCCTCGACCTCTTCGTCGACGCCGGAGTCCAGTATCGCCACACGCACGCCTTCGCCGTCGCCGGTCTCCATCGCATGCTGCAGTTTCTCAAGTTCGAACGGCGCGCTCACGGGTGCATCGCTTCCTGCTGTGGTGTTGCCATCAATCGTGTTCTGAAGCGCCGCCGAGGCGTTCGGTCAGCTCATGGATGAGATCGAGGTCGCGCTCCGACAGGTCGCCGAGCGTGGCGTCGATGCGGGCACGGATCGCCGTGCGTTCGCCGTCTTCGTCATCCGCCCCCCTCAGCGCGGCGCGCGTGGCATCGGTCTGCCGCTCTAGCCTCTGCACGTGATCGAGCACAACGCCGCAGGTGCGCCCGAGCTCCTCGGCGAGATGGATCTCGTCCTCGGAGAACTTGCCGAGACCGGTGCCCTTGCGCCGGTTGACCACGGTGAGCACGCCGAGCACCGCGTCGCCGCTGACGATCGGCGCCGCCATATACTCGCGGGTCTTGTACTTCATCGCCCGGTCGACCTCGCCATACTGGTCTTCCGATTCCGCGGCATCCTCGCGCGCGATCGTCTGACCGGTCATGAACACGAAGCCGGCAATGCTGCCGCCGATCGGAATCGGCTTGATCTCGGGATTGTCCAGGATTTCCTGGTTGGTGGAAGAGAAGAAGTAGAGGTTTTCGTTGTCGTCAGGCCGGAACACTGAGGATTCCGTCGCCTGCAGGGTCTCGGCCGTTGTCTGGAGCAGCGAGGTCAACATTGACCTCGCCGTTTCCAATCCTTGATCCAGGCCTTTTTCCAGATCCGCCAGGAGATCTGTAGTCGGCTCATCTGCGGCCATATTACCTGCCCATGAAGGAGTCTCGTCCCAGTAGATTAGCCCATTGGCCCATTTCCGCCATCTGATAATAGCGGGCCGCCTCTTCGTCATCCTCGATGATGAAGGCGAGCTTGTCCTTGAGGGTGATCATCGCCTTCCAGTCCGTCCCGCGCCATCTGCCCTTCCACTCCTCGGAAATCTCGAACGTATCGATGATCTGGTCCTGGGTCCGGCCTTTGTGTTTGCCGCTGGCCATCTCGAAGGCGCAGTCAACAAGTGCGCGCTGATAGCGCTGCAGGTCCTTGAGCTCCGCGGACGGATCGTTAAGGCTCAAAGGATCGATGATGGTTTTGATCTCCGGCGCCGCCTTCACCAGTTCCTCAAGGTTGGGCGCGGGCTCGGCCGGCCGG
>JBPCWF010000355.1:0-8996 GCA_051009775.1 Hyphomicrobiales bacterium
GTCCCGAAGCTTGCAACGGGTTCGGGACCGCACCGCCTGATCGTATCGCGCACCCTTCTGGTGTCAATCAAAATTTGACACTTGGTTAAGGTTATTCGCCAGTTTTATTTTACACATAGATAATGTGTTAAGTTTTGCAGGCATCCAAGCGTGTTGACTCGTGCGTCTGCAGTGCAGGGTAGCGGATCGGGGGTGCCAAACCCCCAACGTCATCCCGGATCAGGCCCGGGATGAGGGGAGAGACTGTGTCCCGACAGCATGAACCCAACGGCGTCAGAACCCCGGACAGCGGTGCGCGAAGGCGGGACTCCAGAACGGGTGATCCGGCGGCGCAGGTCTACGGCGTGTTGAGCGGCAGGGGGCCGGTGTCGCCGTCGCTGATCAGGTGGTGGATCAGGATCAGCGGGTTGACGTTGAGTTGCATCGGGCCGGCGAGGTCGGAGACGCGCACGATGTTGGTGCCGTCGGGATAGTCGATGGTGATCTCGCGGCCGTCGCGGTCGGCGATCGTGGCGCTGCCGCCGCCGAAGGAAATCATCTCCAGATCACGCAGGATCAGGTCCATGCACTGCATGTCGAGATGCAGGCTGCCGAACAGCTGACCCAGGGCGTCGTAGAGGCCGAGCGAATCGTGCCCCTTGCGGATGTTGTCGGACTCCGCCTTGATGATCTTCAGGCACTTCTCGGTGCATTTCTCCCTGGCGCCTTCGGCCGTCGCGTCGTTCGATACGATGTCCGTGCCCTTGACCCGGCAGTAGACAGTCCGGTTGACCGGGTCGTTTTCGGTCTTGAGATGGGGCTCGATATGCTGCCTGACCCGGGTCAGGAGATCGTTCTCGGCGAACTGCTCCGTGGCCCTCCGGGCAAAATCCGCGCTGTTGCCGGCGGCGTCGAGCGGATGCGTGAACTGGGTGCCGAGCGTCACGATTTCAAGCGACAGGACCACCTGCCCGATCGCCAGACGCATAGGCTTCGGGCTTGCGTTGAACAGGGAAAAGGCGAGCTGACCGTCGAACCCCGGATCGACCTGAAGCCCGTGGCCCAGAAACAGGCCGAGATGGGACAAGGTCGCGGTCGGCCCGACCCGGGCCAGCATGTGATCGGGCAGGCTGATCCGCTCCCGGGTCCAGGCATGGACACAGCCGAACCGGTCGATCTCGATGGTCTCGCCGCTATTGTCCTCGTTCTTCCAGAACTTGGCGCCGGTGTCGACGTCGCCGAGCGTCAGATCGAGCGACGCGGCGCGGACGTTACGCAGGTCGAACGGCTCGACCGCAATGGAATTGCCGCGGATCGCATCGATGATCTGCCGGTCGGACAGCACGGATGACGGGATCTCGTCCGCAACGCCGCCTTCGGCGCGCCGCGCCGGCTCCGGCAGGGCCGCGGGGGCAACTACGCCGTCGTCGGTCTCGGCATCGCCGAGCCGCTGGCTCGCGCGGCGGAACTGCTCGCGCAGCCAGAAATCAGCCGGCTTGCCGAACACTTCGCCGAGCTTGACCGACATGGCCCGCGAGATCGGCTGGCGGCCTCTTACGATGGCGTTGATGGTCTGCCGGGAGACGCCGGTCAGGTCGGCGAGCTTCTGCTGGTCGAGCCCGAGCCGCTTCAGTTCATGATCGAGAAATTCCGACGCGGTGAGGGTCGCGTCAGGCCCTTGGCCGGTATCCTGGGGGTCGGAATCTTGGGTGCGGGGTGCCATGGGTATCACGTGACAGGAAAATGCGTCATTGGAGGCTGGACTCAGCCATGGCGGTCGCGAGGTGTCAAGTTTTCCCTGACAAACCTGGTTTCTTGGTTAAGAACCGCAGGCCCGCCTGCACCCTGCGGGTGGCCGCGAACGCGGCCCGCGCACGCCCCGCACCAGTATATATGACTGGCATGCCGGTGGGCGCAGACGATAGACCAATTTCATAGGGCTGATATCATTGCGGTTCCGTCGGGTATGAACGGTTGAGTACATGCGTAAAACGCCAAGTGCGCTCGATCTTCTGGAGATGCTGAACCCTGCCGATCGCGAGATCGTCGAGCAGGAGACCGTGCCGCTGCATCTGCCCGCTGGGCGCGATCTGTTTCGCGAGGGCGATACGGGCGATGCGCTCTACCTGGTCATGTCCGGCTCGCTCGGCGTCTACATGCAGTCGTCGACCAACGAGCACAGGCTGATCTCCCTGGTCGGTCCCGGCGAGACCGTGGGCGAAATGGCGCTGATCTCCGGCCAGCCGCGCTCCGCCACGGTGACGGCGATCCGGGACACCGAGCTCTTGCGTCTGGCCAAGAGCCGGTTCGACCGGCTGATGAAGCTGAAGCCGGAGATCATGTCCGGCATGATGCGCATCCTGGTTCACAGGCTGCGCCGCATCAGCGACGGCGCGGGCGTCATGATAGAGCCGAAAACGGTCGCCCTGCTGCCGGCCCATGACGGGCCGGACGCGCGTGCCGTGGCCTCGCGGCTGGCGGATCAGCTCACCGCCGAAGGTTCGAGCGTCAAGCTGGTCGGCCCCGACGGGCATCATGAGAGCGCGCGCTGGTTCAATGAACTCGAACAGTCGCACGACCACGTCTTCCTCTACGGCACGGCCGAGGACACTGCCTGGAGCCGGCTCTGCGCCCGGCAGGCCGACCGCATTCTGATCGTCGCCGATGTGCAATGGAACTCGGACACCAGCCTGCCCGACGATCTCCTCAAGGAGCGCGCGCGGCACCAGCTCCTCGACCTGATCCTGCTGCACCGCGAGGGCCACAGCCGGTCGGCCGACATCCATCGCCAGATCGCCGTGGTGCCGGCCAACCGGCACTTCCATATGCGTTTCGACTGCGACCGGGACTGGAGCCGGCTGGCGCGTATCGTCGGCGGGCGCGGCGTCGGCCTGGTGCTGTCCGGCGGCGGTGCCAGGGCGTTCGCCCATATCGGTGTGATCAGGGCCTTTGCCGATGCCGGTATTCCGATCGACTTCGTCGGCGGCACCAGCATGGGCGCGATCATCGGGGCCGGCGTCGCCATGGAATGGAGCCCCGATGAACTGGCCGAGCGGGTGTTCGCCTCATTCGTCTCATCGAACCCGTTGTCCGACATCACGCTGCCGTTGCTCGGCATGGTCAAGGGCAAGAAGGTCGAGCGCCTGCTTGAAGAGCATTTCGGCGATTGGGCGATCCCCGATCTGTGGCGCCCGTTCTTCTGCATTTCGTCGAACCTGACCAGCGGAACGGTTTACGTGCACCAGCACGGACCGGTGCGGGACGCGTTGAGGGCGAGCATCGCGCTGCCCGGCATTCTGCCGCCCAAGGTCGATGCCCAGAGCGTGCTGGTGGACGGCGCGGTGACCAGTAATCTGCCGGTCGATGTCATGCGCAACATCCACCGCGGGCCGATCGTCGCGGTCGACGTCGCGCGCGACAGGGCGGTCGGACCCGAGCTTCTGACCGACTATCATGCCGAGCCCTGGTACCGGCGGTTCCTGCGGCCGCCGATCGTATCCATCCTGATGCGCGCCGCCACCGTGTCCGGCGAGGAACAGGACCGCAGGCAGGCGGCAAACGCCGACCTGTTCATGGCGCCGGCGCTCGGCGATATCGAAATCCGTGACTGGAATGCGTTCGATCGGGCGATCGAGATCGGCTACGAACATGCCGCGGCGGCGCTGGCCGGGTTCAAGCCTGGAAGCCTGAGGCGAAAGGGGTAGAGGCCGATGCGCACAAACAGAAACCCGGGCAAGAGGCCCGGGTTTCCGCACTGAAGTCCAAAAGACGCGTCAGTCCTGCACCGCCTCGTCTGCTGCCGGTGCGGGCGTCTCGGTATCTGCAGGCGCTTCCGCGACCGTCACGGGTGCCGGAGTCTGCGGCGTGGTTGTCTGGGTTTCCGCTGTCTGGGCCGTGGTCTTGTGGCCCCAACTGCAGTTCTCACCCGCGAACGCCGCTGGCACGCTCAACAGCGCAACGAATGCTGCACTTACTACAATGCGCGTCAACATAGGGGAGTCTCCCTTTCTTCCATCGGCCGGAACGAGCACTCCGACCGAGTCTTGAGCATATCACAGATCGGGCCGCAGGCCAAAGCCGATCGTCGGTGGCGGGGTGATCACTTTCTCGTCAAGCGGGTAGGTAATGACGGGGCAGGCCGGAACGGCTCACGCCCGGGGATGGGCGCCCATATATTGGCGCAGCAGGTGGGCGCGGTCGACTTCGGTATAGACCTGGGTGGTCGACAGGCTGGCATGTCCGAGCAGTTCCTGGATCGCGCGCAGGTCGCCGCCGGCGGACAAGAGGTGGGTGGCGAAGCTGTGGCGCAGCGCGTGGGGCGTGGCCGTCTCCGGCAGGCCCAGATAACCGCGCAGGCGCTGGATCAGGAGCTGAATGTTGCGGGCGTTGAGCCGCCCACCCTTGACGCCGACGAACAGCGGGTCGCTGTCCTCCAGAACGTAAGGGCAAAGGTCGAGATAGGCCGAGATCGCCTCGCGCGCGACCGGCAGCACCGGCACGATCCGCGTCTTGTTGCCCTTGCCGGTGATGGTCATGGTGTCGCGGCGCAGATCGAGCGGCGCGTCCTTGCGGTCGAGCCCGAGCGCCTCGGAAATGCGCAGCCCGCAACCATAGAGCAGGAGCAGGACCGCGGTGTCGCGGGTCTCGACCCAGGTCTCGGCTTCAGACGAGCCCTGGATCGGCGCCGTGGTCACCAGTTTCTTCGCCGCCGCGACGCCGAGCGCCTTGGGCACTGCATGCGGGATCTTGGGGCTGCGCAGCGCCGACAGCGCGGCGTTCTCGGCAAGCCCCTGCTTTTCGAGGAAACGGAACAGGGACCGGATCGACGACAGCGCGCGCGCCAGCGTTCGGCTTGAAACCCCGTCCTGGCGGCGCATGGCGAGGAACGCCCGGAAGTCGGCGGCGCGCAGGTCCGAGAGATCCTCGAGCGACGGCTCCCCGCCCAGATGATCGCGCAGGAATCCGGAGAACTGTGTGATGTCGCGCAGATAGGCCTCGACCGTCTTGTCGGACGCCCGGCGTTCGGAGATCAGATATTGCAGCCACGCAATGACGGCGCGGGTGACGTCTTCCGTCGCGTCGAGGGTGGCGGCATCCGGGGCCTGGGCGTCGTCGGTCATGTGATGGTCTGGCCGGTCTTCTTCCAGTCGCTCATGAACGCATCGAGCCCCTTGTCGGTCAGGGGGTGCTTGACCAGGCCGCGCAGGACGCCCGGGGGCACGGTGGCGACGTCGGCGCCCGCAAGCGCCGAGAGCTTGACGTGGTTCTGGCTGCGGATCGAGGCGGCGAGCACCTGGGTCTGCAGCGCGTCGTAATTGTCGTAGATGACACGGATTTCCGAGATCAGCTCCATGCCGTCGAGCCCGACGTCGTCGAGCCGGCCGATGAAGGGCGAGATGAACGTGGCGCCCGCCTTGGCGGCGAGCAGCGCCTGGTTGGCGTTGAAGCAGAGCGTGACATTGACCATGGTTCCGCCCTGGGTCAGCGTCCTGCAGGCCTTGAGCCCGTCCCAGGTGAGCGGCACCTTGATGGTCACGTTGTCGGCGATCCTGGCGAGCTCGCGGCCCTCCTCGACCATGCCGGCCTCGTCGAGCGCCGCTACTTCCGCGCTGACCGGCCCTTCGACCAGCTCGCAGATCTCCTCGATCACCTGCTTGAAGTCGCGGCCCGATTTGGCGACCAGAGACGGGTTGGTGGTGACGCCGTCGAGCAGGCCCGTGGCGGCCAGATCGCGGATATCGTCGACGTCCGCCGTGTCTACGAAGAATTTCATGTCTCTCCCGTGTCCCCAGTTGCGGCCAGACTAGCAGTGGCCGGTTTCCTCAAGGTTTACGGCAGGCACCCTGTCACGAGCGGTTGCGGCTTTCAATCACGTTGTGGACAGGTGCCGGCAGGCCTGCGGCGGGGTGCTTGTTGCGGCGGGGCGCTCCTGCAACACTGCGGCCCACGATGACGGCTGATTCTCATTTCCCCATCGCACAGGACGTGGTGCAGGTGTTGCTGCCCTATGCCCTGGGCGAGCCCTATTCCTACCGGATGCCGGAGGAAACGGGCCTGGCGCCGGGCGACTATGTGCGCGTGCCGCTCGGGCCGCGCCAGGTGATCGGCGTGGTCTGGGATGAAGCGCCGGAAACCAAAATCGAGCCGGCCAGGCTGCGCGCGGTCGCGGAGCGCTACGACACCGTGCCGATGCCCGACCTGCACCGCCGCTTCGTGCAATGGGTTGCCAATTATACGGTGAGCGACCCGGGCGCGGTGCTGCGCATGTGCCTGCGCATGCCCGAAGCGCTCGGACCACCCAGGACCGTCACCGGCTATCGGCGCGGCGGGCCGGAGCCGAAGCGCATGACGCCGCAGCGCGAGCGGGTGCTCGAGGTGGCCGACGATGCTGTCGCCTGGCCGGCCGGCGATCTGGCCGAGATGGCCGGTGTGACGAGCGCCGTCGTGCGTGGGCTGGTCGATGCCGGAACGCTTCTTCCGGTTGCGCTGCCGAGTTTCGCCGCGTTCCCCGAGCCCGACCTCACGCGTGCGCCGGTGGCGCTCTCCAAGGAGCAGCGCCAGGCGGCGCAGTGCCTGCGCGCGCATGTCGCCGCGCGCCGGTTTTCGGTCTCCCTGCTCGACGGGGTCACCGGTTCGGGCAAGACCGAGGTTTATCTGGAAGCCGTTGCCGCGACGGTCGCCGCCGGCAAGCAGGTGCTCGTGCTGTTGCCGGAGATCGCACTCACCGCGCAGTTTCTCAGGCGCATCGAGGAGCGTTTCGGCGCAGCACCCGCGGAGTGGCATTCCGCGGTGCGTCCGCGCGAGCGCGAACGGGTGTGGCGCGGCGTGGTGAGCGGCGATGCGCGCATCGTGGTCGGCGCCCGGTCCGCCCTGTTCCTGCCCTATGCCAATCTCGGCCTCATCGTGGTCGACGAAGAGCACGAGCCGGCGTTCAAGCAGGAGGACGGCGTGATCTATCACGCCCGCGACATGGCGGTGGTCTACGGCTCGCTCGGCGGCTTCCCGGTCGTGCTCGCGTCTGCGACGCCGTCGCTCGAATCGATCCACAATGCGCAAGACGGCCGCTACGACCACCTGCGCCTGCATCTGCGCCATGGCCAGGCGGGTCTGCCCGAGATCGTCCCGATCGATATGCGCCAGGCCCATCCGCCCGCGGGCACATGGCTGTCGGAGCCGCTCGCCGAGGCGGTCAGCGAGACCCTGGAGGATGGCGGCCAGACGTTGCTCTACCTCAACCGGCGCGGTTATGCGCCGCTCACCCTGTGCCGGACCTGCGGCCATCGCATCGCCTGCCCGGACTGCGAGGCGTGGCTGGTCGAGCACCGGTTCCGCCGGCAATTGATGTGCCATCATTGCGGCCATGTGATCCCGGTGCCCAAGGCCTGCCCGTCATGCCACAACGAGGACACCCTGGTGGCCTGCGGCCCGGGTGTCGAGCGGCTGGCGGACGAGGTGCGCATGCGCTATCCGGACGCGCGCCTGGTTATCCTCTCAAGCGATCTGACGCGCGGCCAGTCGCTGCGCGAGACGATCCAGGAGATCGCGGCCGGCAAGCACGACATCGTCATCGGCACCCAGCTTGTGGCCAAGGGCCATCACTTTCCGGGGCTGACGCTGGTCGGCGTGGTCGACGGCGATATCGGGCTCAATAATGGCGATCTGCGCGCCGCCGAGCGGACTTATCAGGTGCTGTGCCAGGTCGCCGGGAGGGCCGGCCGCGGCGACCGGCACGGGAGCGCCCTGATCCAGACCTACCAGCCCGGCCACAAGCTGATCGAGGCGCTGGTGGCGGGCGACCGCGACCGGTTCTACGGCTATGAACTCGCGACCCGGGAGCATGCCAGCCTGCCGCCCTTCGGCCGGCTCGCCAGCCTGATCGTGACCGGGCCCAAACAGGAAGTGCTCAACGGTTTCGTCCGCACTCTGACGCGGCGCATCCCCCAGACGCCCCAGGCGCGTGTGCTCGGTCCCGCGCCGGCGCCGCTCGCCCTGATCCGCGGCCGCCACCGGGTCCGCTTTCTGGTCAAGGCGCCCCGCGAGTTCAATATCCAGGCCTTTGTCCGCGCCTGGCTGGACGGCCTGTCCGTGCCCGGCTCCGTCCGGGTCAATGTCGATATCGACCCCTACAGCTTCATGTGACCGGCCATTTCGCCCCGCGCGAGTGATTTGGGCGCATACGGCGCGACAATCGGTGCCAACGCTTTTGGTTGCAAGGGCCAAAGCCATATGATAGAGGAACGCGGCTGAGGGGAAATGATAACTCTAACCTGTCCCTCACCGAGAAAAAATAAAGATATTTCAAGGGGTTGGCGCATTCCAGGGATGGCTCGCCAGTCCTGCAATCGTGCTGGAGATTGGGAACGTGACGGGCCAAGATTCCACCGTCGAGGGCGTGCCGGGCCGATACGCGACCGCGCTGTTCGAATTGGCGCGCGACGCCGACGCACTTGATCCGGTGACGGCGGACCTCGATAACTTCCAGGCCATGCTTGACGACAGTGACGACCTGACGCGCCTGGTGCGCAGCCCGGTCTACACGGCGGACGAGCAGAACCGTGCGATCATTGCGGTGCTCGGCAAAGCCGAAATCACCGGACTGGCGGCGAATTTCATAGGGCTGGTGGCGAAAAACCACCGGCTCTTTGCTATTGGCGACATGATCAAGGCCTATCGCAGGCTCCTGGCCGGACATCGCGGCGAGGTGACCGCGGAGGTCAGTTCGGCGGAAACCCTGTCCGACACCCAGATCGATGCGCTCAAGCAGGCGCTCAAAGAGACGGTCGGCAGAGACGTGCAGCTCGACACCAAGGTCGATCCGGCACTGCTTGGCGGTCTGGTCGTCAAGGTCGGCAGCCGTATGGTCGACAACTCGCTCAGAACCAAATTGAACAATCTGAAAATTGCCATGAAAGAGGTTGGCTGATGGACATCCGGGCCGCGGAAATCTCCGCAATCCTCAAGGAGCAGATCAAGAATTTCGGTCAGGAGGCCGAGGTTTCGGAGATCGGACAGGTGCT
>JBPCWF010000356.1:0-3479 GCA_051009775.1 Hyphomicrobiales bacterium
ACAGCGACCTGCTGCACGACAATTTCTGGGTCCGTGTCCAGGACTTCCTCGGCCAGCAGATCGTCGTCCCCGAGGCCAACAACGCCGACTTCGTGCTCAATGCGCTGGATAACCTGACCGGCGGCGAGGCCCTGATCGGACTGCGCGGCCGCGGGGTCGAAAGCCGGCCGTTTCATCTGGTCGAGCAGATCCAGCGCGACGCCGAACAGCAGTTCCGCCAGCGCGAGCAGGCGCTCAACACCAAGCTCGAGGAGCTGCAGAAGCAGCTCAAGGACATCGAGCGCAAGTCCGACGGCAAGGTGATCCTGACCGCGGACGAGAAGAAGGCGATCGAGAGCTTCCGGCAGGAGATGGTGGTGGTGCGCCAGGAACTGCGCGCGGTCAAACGGGCGCTGAGGCGCGATATCGACCGGCTCGACACCACCTTGAAGCTCGCCAACATCGCCGCGGTGCCGTTGATCATCGGCGTCGGCGGCATCGGCGTCCTGGCCTTTCGGCGCAGGCGGCGCAAAGCGTAAGCGAGGGAGGCAGCAGCTATGACCCCGAAACTGTTTTTCGGCCTGACGGTTGCCGCCGCCGCATCCCTGGCGGCCGCCGGAGTGGTCTATTACAACGCCCAGACCTGGGCCCCCAACACCGCGTCGGGCGAAGCCTTGTTGCCGGATCTTGCCACCCGGGCCGGCAATGTCGCCTCCGTCTCGGTGAAGACCGCCGACAACACGGTCACGGTGGTGAAAAAGGGCGAGAGCTGGGGCATCGCCGAGCGCGCCGGCTTTCCGGCCGATTCCGACGAGGTGCGCGAGGTTGTCGTCGGCCTGACGCAGATGACGATCGTCGAGGAAAAGACACGTAACCCGGCCCGCTACAAACTGCTCGACCTGGACGACCCGGAGACCGAGGACAGCGAAGCCAAGCTTGTGACGCTGTCCGATGCCGACGGAAAGCCGATCGCCCAACTGGTCCTGGGCAAGGTCAAATTCGGCGTGCTCGGTCCGGGGCGCAACGGCACCTATGTGCGCAAGCCCGGCAATCCGCAGACCTGGCTCGTGTCGGGCGACGTGGCGGCGCCGATCAGCGTGAGGGGCTGGGCACAGAAGGCGGTGTTTGAGATCCCCAAGGAAGAGGTCGCGCAGATCAAGATCGTCCATGCCGACAAGGAAGAGGTCGTTCTGGTCCGCGGGGAAGGCGAGGGCGAGGTTTCCGCCTTCGGTATCCTCAACCTGCCCGAAGGGGCCAAGATCAAGCAAGGTGCCGATCTGGCCTTCATAGCAAGCTCGATCGCCCAGCTCGAATTGTGGGACGTCAGGCAGTCCGAACCGGCGGATGCCACCGCGCCCGGCGTGGTGACCTCGGAGATCATCGCCAAGAACGGTCTCAAGGTAACCGTCCGCCTGGTGTCCTCGAAAGACGAAGACCATTGGGTGACGGTCGCGGCCGAAGGGCCGGAGGACGCCAAGGCCGCGGTCGAGGAAATCAACGCCCGCGCCAAGGGATGGGTCTTCAAGGTGCCGTCCTACAAAGCGCAGAATTTCAAGAAACGCCGCGCGGAGCTGATCGATCCGCCGAAGACCGACGGAGATTCCTGAAACCCCCGGCCGGTTCGAACGGTCAGTTGAGTGAGTGTGAGGCAGTATGAAGTTTTATGATTGTGCCACCGCGCCGAGCCCCAGGCGGGTGCGTATCTTTATCGCCGAGAAGGGGCTCGACATTCCGACTGTCCAGGTCGACCTGCGCTCGGGCGAGCATCTCAAGGATGACTTCCGGGCGATAAACCCGCACGCCACGGTGCCCGTCCTCGAACTCGCCGACGGCACCAGGCTGCTCGATTCCACCTCCATCTCGATCTATCTGGACGAGGCGTTTCCCGAACCCAATCTCATGGGGCGTGACGCCAGGGAGAAGGCGATTATCGCCGGGTGGAACCGCACGGTCGAATGGGACGGTCTGGCGGCGGCGGCCGAATGCCTGCGCAACAGCGCCAAGGGCATGAAAGGCCGGGCCATCACCGGTCCGGTGAGCTACCAGCAGATCCCCGAGCTTGCCGAACGCGGCCGCCAGCGGGCGCGTCATTTCCTCAGCGATCTGAACGACCGGCTGGGCGAAAGCGAGTATGTCGCCGGCGACCGTTTCACGATTGCCGACATCACGGCGGTCGTCGCCGTGGACTTCATGAAGTGGATAAAGGAGGAGGGGCCAGAGGACGCAATGGGGCTGAAACGCTGGTACGAGAGCGTCTCTGCGCGTCCTGGAATCGTAGTTTGAACAAGATTCTCTGTTTTTGTGCTAACTTGTTTGGGGCTGATTTCGGGGCTTTCTCTGCCCCAGAAATGAACGGTACATTAAATGCCGGTTAAGCGGCGCATTTTATGAGTGTTAGAGGTGGTCTTATGCGCGCACTGGTTTTATGTTGACGCCAGCTCAGTTCATGATTCTCCCCGGGCGAAGGCGAGATAAAGATCGAGCGAACGACTAACGCCTTAGACCTGCTGCTTTGGACTGCAGCAATCGGAAGTATGGATGATGGGACAAAAAGCAAGACTTAGAACCGAAACCCAATCGCCAGTTATCGGGCGGACCACCGACTTCGTGCTTGAAGCATATGTCGGGCACCTCCTTCGCAAGGCGTCACAACGGGCGAGTGAAATCTTCCAGCACATCATGGGTGATTTTGATGTCACGCCGACGCAATTCGCGGCGCTGGTCAAACTGGATGACGAGGGCGAGGTTTCCCAGAACGTTCTGGGCCGTCTCACCGCGATGGATCCTGCGACCATTCTGGGTGTTGTATCCAGACTGAAACGCCGTGGTTTGGTCGACAGCAGGCTCGACCCGGACGACGGACGGCGGATTCTGCTGCGCCTGACGGACAGCGGACAAAGCCTGGTTCTGGACATGAAGGCGGTCGCCGGAAATGTCACCACCGAAACGCTCGCTCTGTTGACCAAGACGGAGAGCCAGACATTCATCAGGCTGCTGCAGAAGCTCGCTTAGTGGGGTCGGCGTCGGGCGCGAAGCGCGCCCTGAGTGTTGAAAGCCGGGGGCATCCGGACAGATTACCCGAAGAGGATCAGACGCGGTCGCCGCTTGCGGCCTCGGCGGCAAAATCCCCTGCGCCGGCGGCAAGCGCCGCGCAGGCCTCTGCGCCATAGGTTTCGAGCATGGCGTCGCGCAGCATCTCCGCCGGTACGTCGGCATAGGCGCCGCGCCGGTCGAGATACTCCATATGCCGTCGCCCGTCGCGGTCCAACGGATGCATGAGGGCGTCGTTCTCGCCGTCGAAGTCGAGGGCGAGAACGCCGAACTTGTCGCACAGTTCGACATTGAAGGTCGGCGTCACCTTGACCCACCGTCCGTCGAGATGGAGCTCGGTGAAACCGTGATGCGTGAACACGTCGGTGCCCATCAGAGCGCGCAGGCGCGGCGTGCACAAATGGTTGCGCACATCCGAATAGGCGACACGAGCCGGCACGCCGACCGTC
>JBPCWF010000357.1:0-5960 GCA_051009775.1 Hyphomicrobiales bacterium
GTCAAGAAAGGAGATCAGCTCGGCAAGATCCGCTTCGTGGCGCAGGACGCCACGATCGCGGAGATCCCTCTGTTCGCCACCGAGGATGTTGCCGAGAGCGATTTCATCGACCGGGCGATCGACACAATCAGATTCATGGCGTTCGGCGGCTGACCGGTCAGCGCCACACCACCCGGCGGGCTCCCATGGAGCGAGGCAAATTCATCACCTTCGAAGGCGGGGAAGGGACCGGCAAGTCGACCCATGCCAGGTTGCTGGCCACGAGCCTTGAAGCGGCCGGCCACACGGTCCTGGTCACCCGCGAGCCGGGCGGCACGCCGGATGCCGAAGCGATCCGGGCCCTCCTGGTGTCCGGAGATCCGGACCGCTGGTCGCCCGAAGCCGAGGCGCTTCTCAACTATGCGGCCCGCGACGACCATTTGACCAAGCAGATCCGCCCGGCGCTCGACGCCGGAACATGGGTTGTGTGCGACCGCTATATCGACTCCACCCGCGCCTACCAGGGCAGCGCCGGGGGCGCCGACAGCGGGCTCATCGACGCATTGGAACGCGTCGTGGTCGCGGAAACCATGCCCGATCTCACCCTCGTGCTCGATCTCGATCCGGCCTACGGGCTTGACCGCGCCGGGACACGCGCGCAAACCGCTGCCGGACAGGAAGACAGGTTCGAAGGCAAGGGAGATGCATTCCACCGGCAGTTACGCGACGCGTTTCTGCGGATTGCCGAGCGCGAACCGGACCGGTGTCTCGTGATCGATGGCGCGGGCACGAAGGAAGCGGTCGCGGAAATCATCTGGCAGGCGGTTGTCACCCGGCTCTCACCCTGATATCCGCAAGCGTCATGGACGAGGCACCAGAAAGCGACCGGCTACTCGACTTTCCACACCCGCGCGAGCAATCCGGTCTGGTCGGGCACGCCGTCGCGGAACACAAGCGGCTGACCGCCTATGCCAGCGGTAAGATGCCCCACGCCTGGATCATCGGCGGACCGCGCGGCGTCGGCAAGGCCACGCTGGCCTACCGCATGGCGCGTTTCGTCTTCGCCCACCCCGATCCGACCGAGGAGAACCTGGCGCAGTCGCCGGACGGCCTGTTCGTGGCGCCGGAAGACGCGGTGTTCAAGCGCGTCGCGGGCCTCGGCCACGCCGACCTCTATGTCGCGCGCAGACCCTACGATCCGAAGTCGAAACGCCTGCGCACGGAGATCACCGCCGATCAGGTCCGCAAGACCAGCCGCTTCTATGCCCACACGGCGGGTGAAGGGGGCTGGCGCATCTGCATCATCGATGCGGCCGACGACATGAACAGAACCGCGGCCAATGCGCTCTTGAAGATCCTGGAAGAACCCCCTGCACGCGCTCTGTTTTTCCTGGTGTCGCACACGCCCGGCCGTTTGCTGCCGACAATCAAGTCGCGCTGCGTCGCGCTCAACCTCAGACCGCTGTCCCTGTCCGACTTCAGCAACGTTCTGACCTCGCATTTGGGGCCGGACGAACTGCCCGGTCCGGGCGAAATGGCCGAGCTTCGCGAGCTGTGCGGCGGCGGCCCCGGTCAGGCGCTGGCCCTGATCCGCGGCAAGGGGTGGGAGACATTCAAAGCGTTCAACCGGCTGATGGAGCGCTTGCCGAACCTGGACGCCGGCGCCTGCGCGGGTTTCGCCGAGAAGCTCGGGGCGCGGGGTGCCGACGACGAATACAGAACGTTCTGCAGGCTCCTGACCGAATGGCTCGCTGCCCGCATTCGCAGCCGCGCCCTCGGTGGCGCAACCGCGGGCGAACCGGCCGAAATATCGCCCCTGGAACGTTTTATGACGCCCGGACGCCTCGATGCCTGGGCCGGGGCGTGGCAGCAAATAAGCCGTTCCATTGCCCGCGCAAATGCCCTAAACCTCGACCGCAAACACACGATCCTGCAGACGCTGTACACCCTGGAAGAGACCGCTTCGGCGCGGAACGCGAATGGCTGACACAAAGAGATTCTACATCACCACGGCGATCTCCTACATCAACGGACCGCCGCATATCGGCCACGCCTATGAGGCGCTTGCTACCGACGTGCTGGCCCGCTTCAAGCGCCTGGACGGCTATGACGTCTTCTTCCTGACCGGAACCGACGAGCACGGCATCAAGGTGCTGCAGGCGGCGAGAGCGGAAGGCATAACGGCAAGAGAGCTGGCCGACAGGATCACCCCCATGTTCGCGGACATGGCGCGCAACCTGAACTGCTCAAACGACTACTTCATCCGTACCGGCGAGGAACGCCACTGGCGTTCCTGCGAGGAAATCTGGCGCCGCATGGAAGCTAATGGCGATATTTATCTCGACACCTATGCCGGGTGGTACTCCGTACGCGATGAAGCCTATTACGACGAGAGCGAGCTTCAGGCAGGCGAGGGGGGTGAAAAGCTGTCACCCCAGGGCACACCTGTCGAATGGGTGGAAGAGGAGAGCTACTTCTTTAAACTGTCCGCCTATCAGGACAAGCTGATTGCCCATTACGAGCAGCATCCGGAATTTATCGGACCCGACGTCCGCCGCAATGAAGTCATGAGCTTCGTCAAGGGCGGTCTGAACGATCTCTCGGTGTCACGCACCACGTTCGACTGGGGCATTCCGGTCCCCGGCAACGAGCGCCACATCATGTATGTCTGGGTCGACGCCTTGACCAATTACATCACCGCGGCCGGTTTCCCGGACACTGACAGCGAGAGCTACCGGAAGTTCTGGCCGGCCGACCTGCATGTCATCGGCAAGGATATCGTGCGCTTCCACGCGGTATACTGGCCGGCGTTTCTGATGTCCGCAAACCTGCCGCTGCCCAAGAGGGTCTTCGCGCACGGCTTCCTGCTCAGCAGGGGCGCCAAGATGTCGAAAGCCGTGGGCAACGTCGTGTCGCCGGACGAGCTGATAGACCGTTACGGCCTCGACCAGACGCGCTATTTCTTCTTGCGCGAAGTGCCGTTCGGGCAGGACGGTAATTACAGCCACGAAGCCATCGTCAACCGCATCAACGCCGACCTTGCCAACGACTTCGGCAACCTGGCGCAACGCTCTTTATCGATGATCGCAAAGAACTGCGACGGGCAGGTGCCAAGGCCGGCCGCGTTTAGCGATGCGGACAAGACACTGCTCGCCGCCGCGGACGCCATGCTCGATGAGGTGCGCCCGCACATGGACGAACAGGCGCTTCACAATGCGCTCGCGGTCGTCTGGAACGTTATCGCCGACGCCAACCGCTATTTTGCCGGCGAAGAGCCCTGGGCGCTCAAGAAGACCGATCCGGAGCGTATGAACACCGTGCTCTATGTCACCGTCGAAACGGTCCGGCAGGCAGCGATCCTGGCGCAACCGTTCATGCCCGGCTCGACGGCCGATATGCTCGATCTGCTGGGCGTGTCTGCGGATGCACGCAGCTTCGACCGCCTCGGTGAGGCCGGACGGCTCGAACCGGGCACCGCTTTGCCGCAGCCTTCAGGCGTGTTCCCGCGCTACGTGGAAGCCGAGGCCGAGTAAGGCCGATGCCGTCAGCACTCATCGTCGACAGTCACTGCCACCTCGACTTTCCGCAGTTCGCCGACGAACTGGACGCCGTGGTGACCCGGGCTCACGACGCAGGCGTCGGCCTCATGGTGACGATCTCGACGCGTGTGCACGAGTTCGACCGGATACTGGCGATCGCCGAACGCTTCGACAGCATCTATTGCTCGGTCGGCACGCATCCGCATAACGCGGCACAGGAGCCGGACGTCACGGTGGACCATCTGGTCAAGATCGCCCGCCATCCCAAGGTCGTCGGCATAGGCGAGGCGGGCCTCGACTATTTCTACGACAACAGCCCGCGGGATCAGCAGGCCGCAAGCTTCCGCGTCCACATTGCGGCGGCCCGCGAGACCGGTCTGCCGCTGATTATCCACAGCCGCGACGCCGAAGACGATACCGCAGCCATTCTGGAGGACGAGATGGGGAAGGGGGCCTTCAAGCCTCTGCTCCACTGCTTCAGTTCGGCTGCATCCCTGGCCGAACGGGGCGTCGCCATCGGCGCATACCTGTCCTTCTCCGGTATTTTGACCTTCAACAAGGCCCAGGAGCTGCGCGACATCGCCGGAGCGGTGCCGGCCGACCGGTTGCTGGTCGAAACCGATGCGCCTTATCTGGCGCCGGCGCCGAACCGCGGCAAGCAGAACGAACCGTCATTCGTCGTCCACACATTGCGCAAGCTCGCCGAGGTGCGCGGTATGACCGAACCCGATATGGCGCGGCGCACAAGCGACAATTTCTTCACGCTGTTCGATAAGGTTCCCCGGCCGCCGGCATTCGGCCATGCCGCGGACGCCGCATGAGCCTCCAATTCACGATCCTCGGCTGCGGTTCGTCCGGCGGCGTGCCGCGCATTGGCGGCCATTGGGGCCAGTGCGATCCGGACAACCCCAAGAACCGCCGCCGCCGCTGCTCCTTGCTGGTCCGGCGCTCCGGACCGGACGGCACCACAAACGTCCTGATCGACACCTCGCCGGACATGCGCCAGCAGTTGCTCGACGCCCAAGTCGGCTGGATCGACGGCGTGCTCTATACCCATGAGCACGC
Source organism: Hyphomicrobiales bacterium (assembly GCA_051009775.1). Classification (GTDB taxonomy): domain Bacteria; phylum Pseudomonadota; class Alphaproteobacteria; order Rhizobiales; family JAJFHB01; genus JBPCWF01. Next base: position 4,584 of record JBPCWF010000357.1, read on the forward strand.
AGACCACATTCACGGCATTGACGATCTGAGGGTCGTGGCCATCAACGGCCGGCAGCGCATTAACGTTTGGGCCGGCCAGCGCACGCACGATCATTTGCTGCGCAGCTTCGGATATTGCTTCGAGCAGCCGCCGGGCAGCGAGTATCCGCCGATCTGCGACGCAAATCTTCTCCACCCCGATCGGAACACGACCGTCGAAGGACCGGGCGGCCCCATCACCGCACGACCGTTCGAACAGATCCACGGCAGCATCAGTTCGCTCGGGTTCCGCATTGGCGGGCTGGCCTATTCCAGCGATCTGCACGATCTGCCGGACCGAAGCCTCGAAACCTTAACGGGGCTCGACATCTGGATCGTCGACGCATTGCGCCGCACGCCGCATCCAAGTCACTTCTCTCTGGACGACGCGCTTGGATGGATCGAACGCCTGAAACCCAAACGCGCCATATTAACGAACATGCATGTCGACCTAGACTACGACACTTTGCGTTCCGAACTGCCGTCTACGGTCGAACCGGCATATGACGGTTTGACCATCACCCTGGACAATTGATTACGCGGCAGCCCGGCATTAGAGTCCATGTGACCGCATCACAATGGAGCGACGCCCAATGGCCGACACCTCAGACAAGACCGAAGGCAATGTGATCGAGGTTTGCGCCGACGGTCCGCTGATCGTTAACGCCGACGCCGAGCTCGCCGGCACTGCGCTCGAAGCCGGGACCGCTCTGTGCCGCTGCGGACAATCGACCAACAAACCTTACTGCGACGGCAGCCACGCCAGCACCGGTTTCGCCGATCCGGGCACTGTCGAACCGAGCGTACCGGACGAACCCATCGAGTGGGGACCACTGAAAGTGAGGCTCGCGCCAAACGGACCGATCCTGTGCGCCGGACCCGTTAGCGTTCAATCCGCCGACGGAGAAGCCACATTCACGGCGACACGGGCCGCACTGTGCCGTTGCGGTCAGTCGACAAACAAACCGTTCTGTGACGGCACCCACGGCAAAGTGGGGTTCACGGCCGAATAGGGCCGGCCCGATGCAATTCATAGGCATTCCGGCGTTTTCGCCATTAACGGCCATATTGGCCTTATGGTTTATTTTCCATAATATATATTATGCGAATCATATGACACCCCAGCCGGGTTCGAGCCCGGCACGCGCGGGCGGCACCGGAGCCCTCCCGCTCCCGTCCTGGTGATCGACATGCTTGACGACAAACAGATTGCAAACTTCGGTGACGCGCTCCTGAAGCTGCAGCGTGAGCTGCAGGACCAGTCAGGCGCCACGGAGGACGCCCGCAAGCCCGTAGAGCTCGATCAGCAAGCGGTCGGCCGCCTGTCCCGCATGGATGCCCTGCAGGAACAGGCCATGC
>JBPCWF010000358.1:0-2593 GCA_051009775.1 Hyphomicrobiales bacterium
ACATTGGGGAGGAAGAAGCATGACGGCGAAGGGTCGTGTCTATCTTGTCGGTGCCGGGCCGGGGGATCCCGAACTCCTCACGCTCAAGGCCTTGCGCCTGATACAAACCGCCGATGCCGTCGTTTTCGACCGCCTGGTGTCCGACGACATTCTCGACCTGATCCCCTCCGGCACGGCCAGGATCAATGTCGGCAAACGTCCGAACAACCATCCGGTTCCCCAACCCGACATCAACAGACTGCTCGTCCGCCTGGCCGAAAAAGCCGGCATTGTCGTGCGTCTCAAGGGCGGCGATCCGTTCATGTTCGGCCGGGGCGGCGAGGAACTGATCGAACTTGCCACGCACGGTGTTCCGGTCGAGATCGTCCCGGGTGTGACCTCTGCGCAGGGCTGCGCGGCCGCCATCGGCCTGCCGCTGACCCACAGGGGCTACGCAACGGGCGTGCGCTACATCACCGGACATTGCCGGTCCAATCTCGAGCTTGATTTCGACTGGGCCGGATTGGCCGATCCGGACACCACGCTCGTCGTCTATATGGGTCTCGCCAATATCGGCCATATCGCCGAACGTCTGATGGCGCATGGGCTTTCGCCGGCAACCCCGGTCATGGCGATCAATAACGGAACCCGGCATTCGGAGCGGCGCTGCACGGCCCGCCTCGACAACATCGCCCGGGTGGTGGAGCGGCAGCGTTTCTCAGGACCGGTACTGTTCGTGGTCGGACAGGTCGTGAAACTGGCGGTCCAGCCGGAAGCCCGAAGGATCGAGGATGGCGATGCGCTGCTGGCGCAGCATGTTTAGCGCGGCGCTGGCCTGCGCATCGGCCGGTGTCGCACTCGCGGGCGCGATGCCCGACAGCACGCGTCAGGTGGAGCTTGCCCACCTGGTGCGCCACGACTGCGGCTCGTGCCACGGCATGACGCTCAAGGGCGGGCTCGGCGGCCCGCTTCTGCCGCCGGATCTCGCGCATTATTCGCCCGAGGATGTCGCCGGCGTGATCCTTGACGGTGTGCCCGGAACCCCAATGCCGCCATGGCGCGGCAACCTCACCCAGGAGGACGCGCTGTGGATCGCGGAGCGATTGAAGGAAGGATTTCCGAAGTGATCAGGCATCTGCTCGCACTCGTTCTCTTTGCCGCCTGGAGCGGTGCGGTGACTGCGGCCGAACTGCGCGGCAGCGGCGATCTGGGCATCGTCATCGAACGGGCGGCGGGCGCCATCCAGATCATCGAGACGACCGGACGGACCAGTCTTGCCCGGGTCGACGGCCTGGGCGACCTGAGCCACGCCTCGGCGGTTTTCTCGCGCGATGGCCGCTATGCCTACATATTCGGGCGCGACGGTGGCTTGAGCAAAATCGACCTCCTGACGGCAAAGCTTGTCAAGCGCGTGGTGCAGGCCGGCAATTCCATCGGCGGGGCGATCTCCGACGACGGCAGACTGGTCGCCGTGTCCAACTACAAACCGGGCGGAGTCAAGGTGTTCGACGCCGAGACGCTCGGCCTTGTCGCCGACATCCCGGCGACATACGGATCGGCCGGCGAACGCTCCAAGGTGGTCGGTCTGGTGGACGCGCCGGGCGGCAGGTTCGTATTCACCCTCTACGATGCCGGCGAGATCTGGATCGCCGATATGCCGGATGGCGGTAAGCCGGGGATCACGAAGTTCGAAGACATCGGCGAACTGCCCTACGACGCCCTGATCACCGGGGATGGCCGCCATTACATAGCCGGTCTGTTCGGCGAGGACGGTCTCGCCCATGTGGACCTCTGGGCGGCGAAGCCCCAGGTCCGGCGCATCCTCGGCAATTACGGCCGGGGCGAGAAGAAGCTCCCAGTCTACAAGATGCCGCATCTCGAAGGCTGGGCGAAGGCCGGCGACCGGATCTTCCTGCCCGCCATCGGCCGGCATGAGATCCTGGTGCTCGATGCCTTCAATTTCGAAGAGGTCGGCCGGATTCCGGTCCACGGCCAGCCGATCTTTGCGGTCGCGCGGCCGGACGGGCGGCAGATCTGGGTCAATTTCGCCCATCCCCTGAACGACACGGTGCAGGTCATCGATGTGCCCTCACTCAAGGTGGTGCACGAGTTCACGCCGGGCAAGGCGGTGCTCCATCTGGAATTTACGCCGCGCGGCGAGAATGTCTGGATCTCCGTGCGCGACGCGGACCGGGTCGATGTCTACGACACCCAAACCTTCGAACGCCTGAAGGCACTCAAGATGGACAAGCCGAGCGGCATTTTCCTGACCGCCAGGGCCAACAGGATCGGGCTCTGACAATGGCGCTGCTCACGACCCGCGAACGGGACCTGCTCAATGGCTATCAGCGCGACTTTCCGCTGGAGCCGCGGCCGTTCCGCAGGGTCGCGGACGATCTGGGGGGCGATGAAGCAGAAGTGCTCGGGCTCGTGCGCGGGTTCTTGAAGCGGAACCTGATCAGCCGGCTGGGTGCCGTCGTCAGGCCCAATACGGCCGGCGCCAGCACGCTCGCCGCCATGGCCGTGCCAACGGACCGCCTAGAAGAGGTTGCCGCTATTGTCAGTGCTGAGGATTGCGTCAATCACAACTACGAGCGCGAGCACGAAATCAATC
>JBPCWF010000359.1:0-5346 GCA_051009775.1 Hyphomicrobiales bacterium
CCGGCCCGCCATCGCGCAAACCGGCCCTGGTCTGCGCCAGCGCCTCGCGCTCGTCCTCGCGCTCGATCGCCTGCTCCAGCGCGTCCGGGTCGAACCGCTCCGCCTCGCCGTCCGGAAACGGAAACGGCCCGGGCTGCATCAGCGCGTCCCATGACAGATGGCCGACGATCTCGACCACCGGGATCATGTGCTCGGGATCTTGCTCGCTCAGACGGTCTCTAAGCGCGAGCCAGTCCGGCGCACCGGCCTGGGCATGGGTCATGCCGAACTCGAACCGCTCGGCCGCCCAGGCGAAGGCATGGTTGAGGATTTCGCGGGCCTCGCCGCCGGCCCGCTCAAACCGTGCGACCTCCCGCGCCATGCGCTCGTAATCGTGTTCCCGGAACGCTTCCCGCAGGCCGTCCAGCGCCTTGGCGCGCAGTTCTTCGGCCGGCGGATCGGTCAGGTCGAGCAGCACCGCGCCGTTCTCGCACCTGACCGGATAGAGCCTGAGCGCATCCCCGCCGACCAGGGTCTCGCCGCTTTCCAGATCGAATTTCCAGTTGTGCCAGTTGCAGGTCAAAACGCAGCCGTCGGCCATGGTGCCCTCCGCGAGGGGATAGCCTTCATGGGGACAGCGGTTGTTGCAGGCGTAGATGTTCTCGCCGTTTTGCCACAGCAGGATCTGCTTGCCGTCGAGCTTGACCACCGCCCTGCCCTTCTCCGCCAGATCCGCCGCCGGGATGGCTTCGGTCCAGTCTCCAGGTTCCATCGTTGTCATGGCTGCATCCTTTTTCGAAAGCAATCACTTTCGAAACATAACGCGGCCCCTTGAATTACGCAAGGGGACGCTTTAGTAATCCGCAACAAGTATAGCCTAGGAATATGGCGTGGACACCGGAACGCGACGACAGATCCTGGAAATGCTGAAAGGCGACGGCCCCCAGGACGCGGCCGCCATGGCGGCGCAGCTGGGCATTTCGGCCATGGCCGTGCGTCAGCATCTTTACGGGCTTGCCGAAGAAGGTCTGGTTGCGGCGACCAGCGCGCCGAAGGGTGTCGGCCGGCCGTCCAAGCTGTGGCACCTGACCGAAGCCGCCGATGCCTTCTTCCCGCAGGGTTATGCCGAGCTCACCGCCGGCATCCTGTCCTCGCTGCGCGAAGCGTTCGGCGAAGACGGGCTCGACAGGATCGTCTCGGTCAGGACCAAAACGCAGATCGGCGATTACCAGGGCCGCATGGCTCATGCCGCCACGCTTGAAGACCGGCTGACCGTGCTCGCCGAGATCAGGACCGGGGAAGGCTACATGGCCGGTGTCACCAGGCAGGACGGCGGTTATCTGTTCACCGAGAACCACTGCCCGATCTGCGTCGCGGCCCGCAGTTGCACCGGCCTGTGCGCCGCCGAGCTCGCGCTGTTCCAGGCCGTGCTCGGCCCGGACGTGACCGTGCAACGCACCGAGCACATCCTGGCCGGCGCCAGGCGTTGCGCTTACAAGGTGACACCAGGCGTGCCGGACGAGGTCGGTCGGTAGAGCGCCTCCGCGGCGCATTCCGCCCCCGGACCTTCTGACGGTCTAGCGACCGGGGCGCGGTCTACTGAAGCGCTCGTGACGCGGCAGGTCGTCGCCGATATGAAGCCATGACAGTGCATGCGAGGTCCAACCATGCCGAGCGGGCTTGAACCTTTCCGGCGCGTCGAAATTTCCGATATGGAAGTAGATCTCGCCGCTCAGCCGTCCGTCCTCATAAGACAGCGGCGAACCGCAGCGAGGACAGAATGTCCGTTTGATGCCCGGTGATGAAACGTAGCTCGTAGCAGCCTCGCCCATCATCTCAATGTCGCTCCCGGCAAATCCGACGAACACGACCACGGGCGCGCCGGTCGCTTTCCTGCAATCCTTGCAATGGCAGTAAGACACCCAGATCGGTTCCGAGCTCGCACGGAAGCGGACCCGTCCGCACAGGCAGCCTCCTTCGGCGGGGGCGGTGCTCATATGCTCCTCCATGCTTCAAACCGCCATTTCCACAATATGCGGACACGGGCACCGGCTATGGTTGGTTTTGTTTAGGGACGTGCTCTTAGCATTCGGACGGTCGGAGCATATACAGACGGTCGGAGCATATACAAGCGAGCAATTTTTTCTTGCAATGCGCCGCACATGCAACCAATTATAGGCCCAATTCTGCGCAAAAGAGTGCATTTTAATGAATGATTAACACTTTTTTATTTGTATGCGTAGAATCTTCGTTTAAGTAGGTTGCGGGGGCAGTCTCTTTACGCAGAGTGCTCCAGCTGGCATCTTTCAGTATTGGTCGCGCTCTCAACGAGGTCTCTAGTTGAGGGGCACTCATGAAGAAACTTGCCGCAGTATCTGGACTGACACTTTCCCTTTTGACCATGCCGGCGACGGCCCAGGGCATCTATCAGCTTGAGTTGCTTTGGGAGATACACATGCTGTCCACGCAGTGTGTCCTGGTCGACGACCGGTATCTGGCATTCAAGCTCGGCACGGCGAAGGAGCTGGAGGCCGCGGGCTTCAGCCAAGAACGCCTTGCCGGCGCCGCAACCGATGCGTTGAACCTGATGTCTATCGAGGCGATGGACGGCGCACGGTGCAACGAGTTGGTGCGCCCGCTAATGACCGCCTATCTGGCGACATTGGAATGAGGCGCGCTCCGGCTTAGCCTCCGTCGGTTCCCGGGGTGGTTCCGGAGGCGGCATGTCCGGCGGCTTCGGGGGCGGAACCGGGATGATCTCATCCTCGTCGGTTGGCGCCGGCGGTTGCTGGTCCGGTATTTCTATGTCCGTCGGAATCCTGATCAGAGGCGATCTGGGCGGTGCCTTGGGCGGCCGCGGCGGTTGATCCGGCAAGACGTCATTCCTGATCAGGTCGGCGCGTGATGTCATCATGGTCGTTCTTCACTACAGGCGGCTGTCGCAGCTGAATGGCCGGGCTGGCTTCGCCCAGGCGCGCATCGTCGGTGCCCGGGCGACTACGCCAACCAGTCAAGCACAAAGAACAAGCCGCAAATCAGAGCCACCGCTCCAATGAAGCTCAGGCCGTATCGGCCCCACATGTCCAGCTCGCCCCACCAGTCCAGAAAGCGCTCACCGGGCCCACGCATACCTGAAGGCTGTGCCATGGTATGTCCTCCCGTTATCCACGGTATATTGGATGATACTGCCAAGAGACCCCAACAGACAAGGTTGAGAGATCTGGAGATGACCGAAGACCGGAGCATTGCCGGCCATGTCGCCGAACTGGCCGAGCTGATTCTGCGCGACGGCATGTCGGACGCATTTCGCCTCGAGGCGGGAAAAGCCGCCGCCACGCTCGAACCCGACGACCTCGACGACCTGCGGCACCTGTTGCACCATCCGCCGCCGGAACCTGAGATGTTCGACACCGCCACGCACGGCCTGGGCGGCTGGCTGAGCGCGTGCCAGTTCGCGGCGTTCGAACTCGTCTACACTATCGGCGAGCCGGCGCTGCCGTTCCTCCGGAAGATTGCCTGGGGGGAGTATGACTGGACCCAGGGCAATGCGATCGAGATCATGATCAGGCTGGCCGCCCGGGGCGTTGCGACCGATGCCATCGTCGAGGAGGTGAAACGCAACTTCCCGGACATAAGGTATGAAGCCCAGCTCTATACGTTGGAACCGCTACTGCCTCTGCTTGATGCCGACGACCGCCTCAAAGCGGTGATCGGGAGGCTCGACCACTGCGTTGCTTTCGCCGACATCCATAAGGAACTGACCGCACGGGGATAGGCGGAATTCGAATTACCCGGCAAACCCGGAAAGTTCGGGTCCGTTGCCACGGGCTCGGGGCATGGGCTATCCCGCGCTCAAGCGGACGCCTGCCTGTTCCCTCAGCATCACCCTGTTCAGGAGCTTGACGCAGGCATAGATCGCCTCGGTCGCCGGAGCCGGGGTTTCGGTCAGCCGGCCGATCTCCAGCACAGCGCCGATCAGGGCCTCGGTCTCGAGCGAACGTCCCTGCTCGACATCCTGCAGCATCGACGTCTTATGGGCGCCGACCGCTTCCGCGCCGGCGATGCGCTTCTCGATCGTGTGCCGGAAGGCGACGCCGAGCTTCTCCGCGATCGCCTGCGCCTCGGCCATCATGGTCGCCGCCAGCTCCCGCGTCTCCGGGAACTCGCAGATGTCCACAAGGGTCGCATGGGTCAGTGCGCTGATCGGGTTGAACGACAGGTTGCCCCAGGCCTTGAGCCAGATCTCCGAGCGGATGTCGTCGAGCACACGCGAGCGGAAGCCGGCCCCGACCAGCGTGTCATGCAGCTTCCGCACCCGTTCGCTGTCCGAGCCGTCGAGCTCGCCGATCGGGAACCGGTCGCCCTCGACATGATGGACGACGCCCGGTTCGACCACCGCCGCGGCCGGATAGGTGACGCAGCCGATGATGCGGTCGGCCGGAATATGCCGGGTCAGAAGACCGCTCGGATCGAGGCTGTCGAGCTTGCGTCCGTCGAGCGGCCCGCCATGTTTCTGGAAATACCACCAGGGCATGCCGTTCTGAACGGTCAGGATCATGGTGTCCGGCGTGCACAGCGCCTCGATATCGCGCGCCACCTGATCGAGGAAGTGCGCCTTCAGCGCCAGGATCACCAGGTCGTGGGGGCCTGCTTCCCTGGCCGAGCCGACCGCGTTGAGCTTCGCCACCAGCGTGCTGCCGTCTTCCCAGACCAGCTTCAGGCCTTTGTCCCGGATCGCCTGGAGATGGGCGCCCTGATCGATAACCGTGACCTCGTTTCCGGCCTCGGCCAGCTTGACCGCAAGGAGCCCGCCGATGGCTCCGGCTCCAACCACGCAAATCCGCATATGCGCCTCCCTTGAGAACAGTGCGATGCCGCGCCCCGGCGGACCGCCCAAGCCTAAGATAATTCGTTTCCCGAATTCGGGAACCACATTTGGGATCACGTTTCACGATGCAGAAAGTGAGGCGGGCAATTCCCTTGGCACCTCCCCGCGCTGCCCGCCTATCATGTGCAGATGGCTCACCGCTCTCTCTTAAGGACCGGATTGATCGGCACGGCGCTCGCCGCCTTGTGCTGCTTCACGCCCGTGCTTGTCGCCCTTTTGGGCGCGGTCGGCCTCTCGGCAATCGCCGGATGGCTTGATCTCGTCCTCTTTCCGGCCCTGATCATCTTCATCTGCATAACGGTCTACGCATTATGGAAACAAAAGAAACCAGCCTAGAGCTGCGTTCGACCATCACCTGCCCGAGTTGCGGCCACCGGGAAACCGAGACCATGCCGACCGACGCCTGCCAGTGGTTCTACGACTGCAAGGGCTGCGGCGAGGTGCTTCGCCCCAAGCCCGGCGACTGCTGCGTCTACTGC
>JBPCWF010000360.1:0-2797 GCA_051009775.1 Hyphomicrobiales bacterium
AAAAATTCGTCATGCGCGGGTTTAACCCGCGCATCTCCCGACCGCGCCGAGCGTTCCAAAGATTGCCGGGTCAAGCACGGCAATGACGGAGATAGGTATGTCGAGGCTGGCGAATACCCCCTAATCCATCAGGCTCGGCAGCCAGGTGACGATGCCCGGGAAGGCCAGAAGGGCGCCGACGGTGACCACGTCGGCGACAAAGAACGGGCCGATGCCGCGGAAAACATCCTGCAGCGGCACCTCCAGCGAATTGCCGTCTTCGTCCCGGAGATCGCGCGACACGCCGGCCACGACGAAACAGTTCAGCCCGATCGGCGGGGTGATCAGACAGATCTCCGCCATCTTGACCACGATGATGCCGAACCAGATCGGGTCGTAACCGAGCGCGATCACCGCGGGATAGACCACCGGCAGCGTCAGGATCAGCATGCCGATGGCGTCCATGAACATGCCGAGCACCGCATAGGCGAGCAAGATGCAGATCATGATGACGATGGGCGGCACGTCCAGCGTCACCACCCAAGCGGAGAACGCGGCCGGCAGGCCCGCGAAACCGAGGAACCGGACGAACAGGAATACACCCCAGATCAGGGTGAAGATCATCGCCGTCAGCTTGGCGGTTTCGATCAGAGCTTCCTTAAGGCGCTCCTTCATCTGCGGCAGTTCGCGCTCGCGGACCGCCCGGTAGACGTAGAACAGGAACACCACCATGGCGCCAAGCGCGCCGGCTTCGGTCGGGGTCGCGGAGCCGGTGTAGATGGCGCCGAAGATGATCGCGACCACGATGAAGATCGGCATGGTGCCGGGGATGCTCTCGAAACGCTGGCGCCAGGTGAAGCCGGTGATCGGGCTGCCGAGCGACGGCCGCCAGATGCACATGCCGATGATCAGGGCGACATACACGAAGGCCGAGAACAGGCCGGGCAGGAACCCCGCAAGAAGGAGCTTGCCGACCGACTGCTCGACGATGATGGCGTAGATCACAAGGATCGCAGACGGCGGGATCAGCGATGCCAGCGTGCCGCCCGCCGCGACCACCCCGGCCGCGAGCTTGCGGTCGTAACCATGCTTCAGCATGTCGGGAATGGCGACGCGGGAGAACACCGCGGCGGTTGCCGTGGACGCGCCGGAGACGGCGGCAAAGCCCGCGGTCGCCAGGACCGTGGCGACGGCAAGACCACCCGGAACCCACCCCATCCATCGCCGCGCGGCCTCGAACAGCCTGGTGGTCAGGCCGGCATAGAACGCCAGGAAGCCGATCAGGATGAACAGCGGCAGGACGGAGAGCGGATAGGTCACGGTCTTGGAATGCGGGATCGTGCCCGATATGGCGGCGGCCACGTTCCAGTTGCGCAGCGCCAGAAGGCCGAGGAAACCGGTAAGCGCGGCGGCGACGAAGACCCGCACGCCGAGCACGACCAGGGTGATCAGAAGCACCACGCCAAGAATGCCGATGGTGAAATTGTCGAGCCCCATCATGATCTGGCGCCCTCGATCTCTTCTTCGGCCTGCTCTTCGACCGTCTTGAGCACGGGAACGCCGATCGGTTCGGCCCGGGGGTCCCGCGCCAGACGCCAGTAACCGAGCAACTGGACGATGAGCCTGGCGAGCAGGATCGCGAGCGCGGCCGGCACGACCAGCTTGGCCGGCCAGGTCGGCAGTTCGATATCGATCGTGCTGTCGCCGAAGCTCCAGGAACGGAGGAAGTGAAAGTAGGAATAGGGAATGAGGATAGTGACGATGACGATGGCGGCGGCGACGCCGATCATCTCGGCGATCCACAGGGCCCGCCCGTGGAGACGGGCGACCAGGATCTCCATGCGCACGTGGCCGCCGAGCCGCTGAACATAGGACACGGAGAACAGGGCAAAGGCGATCATCGAGAACTCGACGATGTCGATGTAGCCGAATATCGGGCTGCGGAAGAGCGTGCGCAGAATGATCTGCACCATGCCCAGGAACATCAGCCCGAAGATCAGAAGGCCAGCCGCCAGGTTGAGCGCGTTCTCCAGAGGCAGCAACAATCGGTCGGCTGCTTTCAGAACGCGGCCGAGCGCGTCGGTCTCATCTTTTGCCAATTTCCCCTCCCCCGTAAGGATGCCGCCCCCACGGCACCCGGAATGCAAAACGGCGGCCGGCTACGTCGGATCGCAGCCTGACCGCCGTATCATGTCAGCGCTCTAATTGTAGCTCTTGCCAACCGTCGAGTAGATCAGTTCGACCAGCCCTTTGGCATCGAACTTGCCCTTGTTCTCTTCGATCCACGCGTCGATCACCGGCTTGCCCGCGGCGCCGCGGAAAGCGTTCAACTGTTCTTCGGTGTAGACCACCTTCTTCAGCTTGCCTTCGAGCATGGGCAGGTTGACCTTGTCGATATCGATATAGGCCTGAATCTGCGCCTTCACGACCTCGTCCTTCACGTCGTCGAGCAGTTTCCTGTACTGATCCGGCAGCGCCTTATGGGCGTTGATCGAAAACACCACGGGACAGTCGGATGTGCCCGGCGACAGGTTGGAGGTGAACCAGTCGGTCACCTCGTGGATCTTGTAGGCGACGTGGGAATAGGTGAATGGGAAGGAGGCGGCGTCCATCGTTCCCTGCTGCACACCGGTATAGACCTCCGTTGCCGTCGACGATGTCGGCGTCGCACCCAATACCTTCATGGCCCTACCGAGGCCGCCGCCGGCGCGAACCGTCTTACCTTTCCAATCCTCAAGGCTCATCGGCGGCTCGCCTTTGCCGAGGAATTCATACTGCGGCAGGTAGGATGACGTGTATGCCATGGCATTCCACTGGG
>JBPCWF010000361.1:0-2968 GCA_051009775.1 Hyphomicrobiales bacterium
AGCGGTCCGGCCCCCGACAGCGGCCTGAAATGCGAGAACGGCTTCACATGGAGGTTCGATCTCGACCTTCCATGGGACTTCGGTCTGTAATGCGACCAGGGCTTGATGTGCAGGCCGGAGACGCTGCGCCGGTGCGAGTTGGGCCGGTAATGCGACCACGGCTTCACGTGGCCGCCCGACAGGCTCTTGTTGTGCGACAGCGGCCTGTAGTGCGACCAGTTCTTCGCATGCAGCCTCGACAGACCCTTGAAGTGGGACTTGGGCCGGTAGTGCGAGAAAAGTTTGAAGTGCGACTTGCGCAAATTATGCGAACCGAGCCTGCGGTGCGACTTGAACCGCGTGTGGGAGCCGTATTTCCGGTGCGATATCTGCCGGTTATGCGACCAGATGCGGTAGTGCGAGTCGATCCGGTTGTGCGAGCCCCAGCGGTAGTGGGAGCGGCGCAGATCGTGCGAACTGGTGCGGTAGTGCGAGATCTTGCGATCATGCGAGCCGCGCCTGGAATGCGATCGCTCCCTGGAGTGGAGCGGCAGGCTGCGCGTCTTGTCGTGGAAGTCCGATTCGAACTTGTTGTGGAACGCGGAAAGCTGTTTGGCATGCCGCGGCGGCGGTGGCGGCGCAACACCGCCGCGGACCACTTCGACATCGCCGACGCGGGTGGAGTCGTCCCTTTCCGCTTCCTCCTCGATCAGCCGGCCGAAACCGTCGACGTTCAGATCGAGATCGATCAGATAGGAATTGTCGGGGCCGCGCGCCGGATAGGGCTCGCCGTCCGCGGGATATTCTCCGACCGCGCCTTCAGGCAGCAGGGTTGAATCGTGTTTGCGCGGCGTGCCCTGCAGGCCGTGGACCTGGTCCTCGTCGGTGCGCGGGCCTTCGTCCGGATCGTTGCACTGGCCTTCGGGCGAGCAGAGATAGTCGCCGGACGCCCAGACGAACCGTTCCGGCTGGTTCGGGTCGATCACGCCGTCGGGCGTATAGCCGAAACCGTAGTCGACGCCGCCGGCGCCACTGGCGCGCAGGTAGGGCTGGCCATCGTTGAGGCGGTCGTAGAAGCCGACATCGAAGCGGGCGATGAACTCCCATCTTCCGCCGTCGCGGCGCTTGTATTGCAGTACGCGCGATGAATAGGGCCGGGCGAAGGACTGGATTTCCTGCAGGCCCAGATTGCGCATGCCGCCGCGCTCGGCGACAAGCATGGTGCCGTCCCTGGAAAACGCGATGTCGCTCGGCGCCGCCTGCATGCTGGGAGATCCCTCCTCGCCGAAGGGCGGCAGCAGGAACTCACGGCGCACCTCGTCGATATCGAAGTCGCCGTCCTCGGTGATCGCGATCGACCAGACGGAGTTGCGCTGGTCTTCGCCGGCATCTTCCCAGTCTTCCGCGTCCATGGGATCGCTCGACCATATGGCGTAATAGAGCCTCAACGGTCCGCCGTCGGGGTCCTGGAACACGCCGAGGCCCCAGACGCGGCGCCGGTAGTCGGCCACGTTCCAGCACTCGGGCGTGGTGGAGAAGTCGCCCTCGCAGCCCTCGACATTGGCTTCGGTCGAGGGGTCGAACTCGATCACCGGCAGGGCCGCGAACTCGCCGGTATCGGCATCGACAAAGGTCGAGCGCCCGTCGATGCCATGCTCGTAACGGCCGAGGATCTCACCGGTTTCCGCATTGAGCCCGTGGATCATGCCAGTTTCGAGGTCGGACACGTAAAGCTGTTTGTGGACCGGGTCATAGGCGATGTTGCCGAGGGCAGGGCCTGAATTCTCGCGCTCGTCGAGGGTGATGTTCGCGAACACTTCCGGCGCATAGCCGTTCTGGGCATTGAGCTTGTATATGGTTCCGGGGCCGCCGTCGGGCCCCCACATGCCGGCCATCCAGCCGCTGCCGTCCGGTGCGCGATGAAGGCCATAGGCGGCCGTCGCCGTGATGAACACATTGGGCGGCTCGGCATCGTCGATCGCGATGCCGAAGACCTGTCCGGTGTCCGCCGCCGCGAGCGGCAGACGCTGGGGCTCGGTCAGCCAATGCTCGCCCTTTGGCGGGTGGCCCGGCTCGCGCAGGTCTATGGCACTGCCGACAATGCCCCTGGTGTCGATGACCGTGACCTCTTCGCCTTCCGCATTCTGTTCCGTCGCCGTGCCGGAGAACCGCGTGCCGTAGGCTTCGCCCGGTTGCAGGCCATCACCATCCTGCGCCGGCACCGGCGTGGGCGTGAAGGTCAGGCTGAGAAGAAGGCAAGCGGCGGCGCCCGCCAGGCGTCGGATCATCATCATTGTGGAACAGCTCTTGTTGCGAAAACGTGCGGTGGCGCTCCGGCCGTCTGAATCCGGGGCGAAGTCAGGTGAACGTCCATGCATCCGATCAATCCCTTGGAAATCGGTGATTGATGTTCCGCCCCCCCCTGCATGGCGCCCCGGAGCGACAGTGGCTGCAAGGTCCCTCGGCGGGGAGTATAGGGTGATTTCCGACGGCGGATCAATTGCTAACTGGGCGCCAGCACCGCTTCATGGGTTTCGGATCTAAAATATTGAAATTGTTGAGATAACCGACTTACAGATAGCGGGCCGAGCGATTGTCTTTGCAACCCCCGCGAGCGGTTTTGCAATCGTCGGTTCACGCCCGGCTCACGAAGCCGTGAGATCCTTCCAGCCAGCGTCGGGACGGAATCTCGGGCCATGGCTCGTGCTCAGTTCCTCAAGCTTGGCCACCACGTCTTCCAGTCCACGCGCCCGTGCGTAGTGCAACGGTCCCGCGCGGAAGGGTGCAAAGCCGGTGCCGAAAATCATGCCGCCGTCGATCGCCTCTTCGCTCTCGACCACGCCCTCTCTCAGGCACGCCACACAGGCATTGAGCATGGGCAGCAGAAGGCGGTCCTGCAGGTCGCGCGGCGGCATGCCGTCGGCGGCCTGTTTCTGCGCCTTGCCGTTCTTCCAGACATAGATGCCCTTGCCGGTCTTGCGGCCGAGAT
>JBPCWF010000362.1:0-5132 GCA_051009775.1 Hyphomicrobiales bacterium
TCGGCGTCGCCGGGATCGGCCCCTACGAGTATCTCGAACTGCTGCGGCGGTTCGGCCTGCCGCTGGGGCCCAAGGTGGTGGTCATGAACATCTATGAAGGCAACGACCTGCGCGACGTCCTCAAACATGTGAAGCACGCGGTGAGCCCCGGGAAAAGCAAGATCCGCGGCGATTCCGGTCCGTTCGCGGTAAGCTACGCCCTTGCGTTCCTGAAGGGCGCCATTGAGGTCACTGTCAAGCGGTTCAGGAAGGCGTCGTCCAGTGCCATCCCGTTCGGCTACACCGTCCAATCCGAAGGCGCGGCGGTCGCCATGAACCCGGGCAATACGGACACGGACGAGGTCAAGCATGCCCGCAAGGTGCTTGCGGGCGATGTCCGGTTCGATGTCTTCGCGCCGCCGATAAGGGCATTCGCCGATCTCGCCGCGGAAAAAGGCTTCGCGCCCGTGGTCACCTACATACCCTCGGCCTATTCGGCCTATCGGGCATCGGTGAAGTTTGCCGACGAGACGGTCGGGCGCGAGGTGCTGGAGTTCAGTGCCGCGCAACGCAGGTGGCTGGCCGAGAACGCCGGGCAGTTCGGTGTGCATTTCATCGACATGACGCCCGCGTTCGAACGCGCCGCGGCGAGCGGACCGCTGACCCATTTTCCCGCCAATGTGCACCTGACCCCCGCCGGCCACAAGGTGGTCGAAGCGGCGCTTGCGCCCCATCTCAAGGCGCTTCTCGCCGGTCGGCAGGAGTGACGCAATGGCGCCGTTGTCTGCGACCGATCGGCCGATGGACAGACCGGCTGCGCGGTGCGTAAAGTCCGACTTGAAGGTTTACGACGGTTCGTATTTTGCCTCGGCAAGGATGTGATCGATGGCAGCCACCAGCATAGGCCAACCCGTTATTCGGCCGATCCGGCAGCTTCGCCGGACGCAGTCGTTCTACAAGTTCCTGTTCCGCAAGCTCGGTCTGCCGCTTTCGGTCGCCGACAGCGTCATCAAGGGGCTGAAATATGCCTGGAACCCGGGCCAGGGAAAGGTCAGGGAGGAATTTGCCGAAGCACTGCCGCCGGTCGCGGAGGCAGGCCGGCTGCAGAGCAGCGGCTATGTGACGTTCACGCCCGACCGGTTCCGCGACATCGAGCGCGTCATCGCGACATGCCGCGCGGAGTGCGACGAGAATGCCGAGGTGCTGCGGGCGCGGGCCGACAGCAAGAACTTCCTGATCAGCGTGGTCAAGGATGCCGGCTTCATCAAACTGCCCGACGTGTTCGGTCTGGCCACGTCACGCGAACTGATCGACCTTGCCAGCGTCTATTTCGGGCGCGTGCCCGTGCTGGCCGGCATGTCGTTGTGGTGGACACCGCCCAACGATACCTTCCAGCAGAGCCAGATGTTTCATTGCGACCGGGAGGACCGGGCGACGCTGAAGATATTCTTCAACATCGAACCGGTGACGCGCGACAACGGACCTTTCACGCTGCTGCCGGCAGAAGCGTCCGACCGTGTGAGGGCGGATCTCGACTATCACAAGAGACTGTCGTCCCGCGTGACCGACGAGGAATTCGCCTCGCTCGCGAATTTGGACGATCTGGTCACCCTGACCGGCGGCGCGGGCCTGGGCGCCTGCGTCGACACATCGAGGTGCTTTCACTACGGATCGCGCGGCAACACCGAGCCCCGCCTGGTGCTGATGATCAAATATTCCGATTATCTCGTGCCCTATGCCGACATACCGGACTGGTACAGCGCCCTGCGGAAGGCCGGCATCGAGCTCGACGATTACCAGAAGCTGGCATTGGGGCTGAAGGCAGACGGCCCTCCGCGCTGAGCCTGCGCCGAACGGATCTCACTAGAAGTAGCCGTACCGTTCCATCCGCTCCTTATCGAGCCCAAGCTCGTCGGCAATCTTCAGGTTGCCATCCCGGAAGGTGTCGAAGATCACGCGTTTCTGTTCCTCCGTAATGGGCGGCACGACGATCTTTTCGCGGGGCGCGGAAGAACTTGCCGCGCGCGGGTCGCCCGTGGCGAGAACCCGTTTGACCTTTTCTCCGACCGACAGGCGGTTGAACTTTCGAACCACGCTGCCCTTCTCCTCCTTTTTCGTTTTGTTGAGATGGGGCTTCTCGATCAGGCTGCCGACAAGGTCGGGTCCGACGCCCAGAACGGCGCCCAGATCGCGTTGAAACGCCTCCCTGTCGTTGAGCAGGTCTTCGTAGTAGACGATGCGGAGGTTGTCTTTTCCCACCACCTGGGCATACCGGCTCAACACGTCGTGCAGATTGAATATCTTGAAGTTCTTCGGCTTGGTCGAGGTCAGGTGGTTGTCGAGGAATGCCGAGAACGTGCTTTCTTTGATATGCCTGTAGTTCTGGACGAAATAGGACATGATCATCGTCTGCTGGCTTCGTATCACGAACAGCAGTTGCATCTCATCGACCTTGTCCCTGAAATAGGCGCCGATCTTTTCCGGGATCACCAATTGGTCGTCATGCTGCTCGCGCATGAGGAACAGGCCTTCGGAAATCAGATTCAGCTTGTCTTCGCTGAAACTGAGAGGCGCGCGCTCGTGGACTCTCCGGGCAGTGGCTTCGTCCTGGTCCAGGAACACCGACTCGAACCACGCTTTGTAGTCCTTCTTGTTTTCGGCTGGGCCGAAATAGTCGCTTTCCCAGGCGCGTCCGATGAAGTTGACGGCGCCGCCCTTGTGCAACGCGTAGAACAGGCCGTTCTGCAGTGTGGTGCTTGCGCATTTTGGATACCCAAGATGTAACAGCAGCTTCTTCATTCCCGCGGGTCTCCATGGTCGCCGGAGAGTGCTGCGGACTGCCGCCGGAGCGTCCGCTGCCTGCCGTTGCCCTGTTCCGGCCTCAGCATGTTGGCGTGGTCACGTGGTCTGTTCATATTCGGGGGAGGGTCGAGCAGTTCCGGCTCCGCGATGCTATTGCAACGATTTCGGTCCCAGGATCTTTCCCAGGCCGAACATATCCGCGAGCTTCTTCTTGCGATTGAGCCTGCGGGAGAACTTCAGATGCGAGTCCCACCAGGCGGTGAATTTGTCGATCACCGGCTGTGCGTTTCCGGTCGACAGCGTTTCGGGATCCAGCGGTTCGGCCGGCCGGCCGACGAGCAGCATGCCGTTGGAGCGGCCCGTCCACTTTCCGGTCGGCGGATGGGTAAGGGTCTCCAGTTCTATGCCGACGATCCGGAAGAACGTCTCCAGGCTGCGGCGGGTGAAAAGTTGCTTGTGGAAGTAGTTCACCCCGCGCCGGTACATTCGTTCGTCGCCGAACGAGAGCTCATGGTCGGGCTCGTTGTAGGACAGGAGCCGGCCGTTTTCGGCCATCAGGTCCTTTGCGGTCGCCGCCAGGAGATGCAGGTCATGGGCATGCGTGAACATATGCGCAATGATAACGAGGTCGAATTTCTTGCGCTCAAAGGGGTTGGTGAATTCGGGCAGGCGCATGGACGAGATGTGTTCAAGACCGTTGACCTCCCGCGCGTGGCGCCTCAATTCGTCGAAGAAGTCGAGCCCGTAGACTTCCTGGATGCCATGGCGATCCCGGATTTCCCTCAGGATCTCCGCCGAGTAGCAGCGCGCCTGGAACACCGAGCCGACCCCGCTCAGGACGTCGTGCCGCTCCAGTTCGTCAACCACCTTGCTGGCGAAAGCCCGGTGATTGTTGACGAACAGGTCGGGCAGGGGATTGGTCAGGAATCGCCGCCGCTCGAGAATGATGAACAGGCCTTCGTAAAACTTTTCCGCATCCATCAGCGCCGGGCGTTTGCGGGCGAATATCAGGGTGCAGCGGTCGCACACCGCCCAGATCTTGCGGTGAAATTTGGTGACGTCGGTTTCGGGTGGTATCTCGCCGATCTGGCCGCTCGTGTAGAGCCATTCGAGGTCGTTATCGAATTCCATCTCCTGCGGCAGGAGATCGAAGGTCGTGTCGTGTCCGCAAGAGGGACACGTATCGAAACGGACAACCGAAGCCATGATGTTTCCCTCAGCAGGAGAGGTCTCGCCTGCATCGCGATACCAGTTTATTCCTGCGGCGACAACTTATGCCGGGAAGCCGGGGCGGTGCGCAAGCGGTCAGCCGCGCGGCGCCGTGTCGCGGCGACGGAACACGGGTCCCGGTGCGATCTTTTTGCCGACGCCGGCCGCCGCCTGTGGTGTATTGTCGAATCGGCATATATGGGCGCGGGACCGGTCGTGCCGATGCGGCAGCCATGGTGTCTGGGGCTGCCGGTGAGAGGATGAACATGAGCGAAAGTGCCGAGGCAGCCTCCATGCGGGTACAGACGGTTGCGACCTGCGATCTGTGCGGCGCGGGCGATTTTCAGGAAGTCGCCGCCGCGTCGCCGGACCGCTGCCGCACCGTCATGTGCAACACCTGCGGCCTGTTCTTTGCCTCTCCCTCGCTGCTCACCGATGCAATCGAGGACTTCTACGACGAGGAGTTCGAAGGCGATCCCGGAACCAACCGCAGGGTCGAGGACGGCGGGATCGAAACCCGCAAGGTGAGGCGCGAAGAGCGCAATGCCGGCAAATGGGCCTTGCCGATCATCCGCGGCCGCCTCGATGTCGCCGGCAAACGCATTCTGGATATCCGCTGCCAGTCGGGCGCCTTGGCGCAAGTGCTGTCCGAGCATGGCGCGGAGGTCGTCGCACTCGATCCTCTGCAGCCGAATGTCGACCATGCGCGCGACCGCGGGACGATCAAGGACGTTCGCTTCCTGCCGGTGACGGAGTATTCCCGGCTCGATGCGCATGGACTGGAGCAGTTCGACGCGATCACCGCCATGACCGTTCACACCCTTGGCCACCTGCCGTCACCCAAGAGCGTCCTCCGCGCGTTCTACGGGGCGCTCAAGCCCGGCGGCTTCTTGTTCCTCGACGAGAAGGACGTCATGTCACCGGCGCTTGGCACCATGCATTCGGTGTTCGACACCGGCGTTGCTCACTTCTTCCATTTCACCAGGGAGAGCCTGCGCAAGTATCTGGAGGCGGTCGGGTTCCGCGTGCTCGAATGCACCATCGATCCAAGCCGCAAGACGGCGTTCCGCCATATCAGGATCGTTGCGCAGAAACCGGCCGGCGAGGACGGCGCGTCCGTCGATGACCGGACATTCGACTGC